>CAYONE010000135.1:0-6996 GCA_964405245.1 uncultured Paludibacter sp. | reverse complement strand
CAAGCAATCTACCCCCCGGCATCGGGCGAGCAACCCTACATGCGCCGGTATATTTGATCTTGCAACCCATAAGACGTACGGCTACTTCCGTTACCGGAAATACCGGTAGGCTCTTACTCCACCTTTTCACCCTTACTCAGCACTTAACCAAAAAGGTAAAGTGTTTGAGCGGTTATTTTCTGTTACATTACTCTGCCCTCACGAACAGCTTCCCGTTAGGAAATATGGTGCTCTGCGTTGCCCGGACTTTCCTCATTACCAAAATGATAACGCGACAAACCGGTTTGCTGTTTCTATACAAAGATACGAAATAATTAAAAAAGTAAACATTGTGATTAATCAAAAAATTAAAACATATTCAATTGAAGATACAAAACAGCAATTTATATTGTTGTAAATAATAAAAAAACAACAGTAAATTACTCTGGCAGCATAAAAAAATCGTTTCTTTTTGATTACAGCTTTATCGGAGGTGTTTCAAAAATATAAAAAAATATAATACAATGATTAATAATGCTATATCACACAAAAAAACATAAATTAACTTACCTTTCAAATGGCTTTATGGAAAACAGTTAAATTAAAATAAACTTCAAACAACAAAAAAGCAACCCTGCATTAGAGTTGCTTTAAGAATAAAAAGTGTAATCAACATATCAAACTAATTTCTCAATTTGACTGAGATTTTTTGCGATATCATCATCAGTAAGTGAATAATTCATCAAATCACCGGCTAAATATTGATCGTAAGCAGTCATATCAACCAAACCATGGCCTGAAAGATTGAACAGAATTACTTTTTGTTTGCCTTCTTCTTTTGCTTTGTTTGCTTCGTTTATGGCAGCCGCTATCGCATGTGCCGATTCGGGTGCGGGTACTATGCCTTCAGTTTGCGCGAAAAGCACTCCGGCTTTAAACGAATCGAGTTGTTCAATATCCACAGCTTCCATTAAACCATCTTTCATAAGCTGGCTTACAATAGTTCCCGCGCCATGATAACGTAAACCGCCTGCATGAATGTGTGCCGGTGCAAAATTATGACCAAGCGTGTACATTGGAAGCAAAGGAGTATAACCTGCTTCATCGCCAAAATCGTATTGAAACACACCTCTGGTTAATTTAGGACACGATGAGGGTTCAGCCGAAATAAAACGTGTTTTTTTACCATCATTAATGTTATGACGCATAAACGGAAACGAAATTCCCGAAAAATTTGAACCGCCACCAAAACATCCGATTACCACATCAGGATATTCACCTGCCATTGCCATCTGCTTTTCGGCTTCGATGCCGATAATGGTTTGATGCAACGATACATGACTTAACACACTACCCAAAGTATAACGACAATTAGGTGTGCTCATGGCAAGTTCGATAGCTTCTGAAATAGCTGTACCAAGACTTCCCTGATAATTTGGATGCTCAGTAATGATTTTACGTCCCGCTTTGGTTGACATACTTGGCGAAGGAATTACCTGAGCGCCCCAGGTTTGCATTAGCGAACGGCGATAAGGTTTCTGCTCATAACTGATTTTAACCATATAAACAGCCAGTTCCAAGCCAAAAGTTTTTGCAGCAAAAGAAAGAGCCGTTCCCCATTGACCGGCGCCTGTTTCGGTTGTAATATTAGTAATTCCCTGTTTTTTACAATAGTATGCCTGCGGAAGTGCCGAATTTAATTTATGTGAACCTACAGGACTTACACTTTCGTTTTTAAAATAAATATGCGCAGGTGTATCAAGCGCTTTTTCAAGATTATATGCTCGTACAAGTGGCGAAGGACGATAAATTTTGTAACGGTCGCGTACTTCTTCGGGAATCTCAATCCAAATATCAGTCTGGTTCATTTCCTGCTTGCATAATTCCTCGGCAAATACGGGATATAAATCTTCAGCCTTCATGGGTTGTTTAGTTCCGGGATGAATCATTGGCAGTGGTTTGTTTGGCATTTCAGCCTGAATGTTATACCAATGCGTTGGCAATTCGCTTTCGGGTAAAAGAAATTTCTTCTGCTTATCCATGATAATTAATTTTATAATGTTGTTGAAAATTATTTAAGATTTTTTGAAACAAAAAAGCCTGTGCTTATATTTAAACAACAGGCTGTAAAAGTGAAACTTATATAACTTGGTACAAGGGTAACCTGCTGTAATCAATTTGAATACTGCCAACGCCACCAAAAATTATTTTGTACTTTTATTAATTGCATTTACATTAATTTGTTGCAAAGTTAATAACTTTTCCATTAAATCAAAATAATTTGAATAAAATTAATGACAACCTGAAAGATAAAACCTGACTTTACTTTAGTCACACCATAATAACTTCGATTGTTACATTAAAAACATGGAATTTATATTTTTTATAGATTTAGACAGATTCATAAATCTGACAACCCGGAAAATCACTTTACTTTTACCTTTTTTACTTCGTTATTAGCATTGAAAACTGGGAAATACATCAATTCTACTGTGGCGGGATTAACGGTATAAACACCTGAATATCTTGCTATAAGTTCCACTTCAAAAGTGTATTCACCTTTGCTTAAAAAGTTACAGAAAATGGTAGTTTCATTTTTGAAGTATTCTCTGTGGGTTTCATTTCTCAGATAATTGCTTTTATCAGCATAGGAACATCCGGCCGGTATGGGTATGTTAATCATCACATATTCAGCATCTTTTTTAATGTTTATCTTTGTAATCAGCTTTGTATTCTGTCCGGCTTTTAAAACTCCATCGTTACAGTTTTCAAAAGTGGTTGAAATCTCAAAATCATTACTTTTTGCTTTTGGAGTAGGATTCCGGTATTCCTGATAAACCGTGAAATAAACCGGAAAATCACCCGTTTTCGATACTTCAATTTTCTGTTCGGGTTTCAACTTCATTTCAAACGGAAACTCATCAAATGTTTTTTGCACATCGCCACTGAATTTTAAAGATGGTTTTTCTGCTGATTTTTTTCCGTTCAGAATATCGGGTAGCAGCGTTTCAATTATTTGTGCCGACTGGTAAGTGTTTCTCCAGTAACCGTTTTGTTTATTTTCAAACAGATAATTTCTGATTTTATTCAGTTTATATTTATTGATTGTATCGGCACGTAAAATCCTGTATGCCAACAAAGTATTCTGGATGTCATTGTTCAAAAGTCTTGTGTCTTTATTGTTGTCGGAATAATAGAAATTTCCATACAAGGTTGACTTTCTGAAATTTTCAAGCGTATCGGTTTTACACTGTATGCCACACTGTTGCTTCAATTCTGTAATGCCCAGAAAATCATTGAGAGAAAGATTTTTTGAATTTTCAATATCAGTAATAAAACTTTGATAATTGACTTTTCCATCAATCATTTTCAGAATTTTCAGAAGTCTTATTTTATCTGGTATATCGGTTAATCTACTTAAATCAGCCACTAACAGTTCTGTCATCTGATATTTATTCAGCGAATTTTTATATCCCTGAGAATCAGCCTTAAAAAGTGCTTCCAAAACGTGCATACTTATCCATACACTATTGCCTGAATTTCCCCACCATCCCCATAAACCATTTTTATTTCGATTTTTGTCAAGTAAGCGAATTATTTTTTCAATCTCATTATCTCTTTTGAATTTCTTATCTTTAAATATAAAAATACTTTTCTCAGCCAACAACGCCTTTAGTTTCGATGCAAGTTGCTCATTGCACGAATATCTGTAACTTATTAAGCGACTGATTTCATCCTGCAAAACATCCATAACATCGGCTTTTGCATAAAGTGTAACTTCATTAAAAGCTTTGTCGAACGTGAGTTTTAGCGTTGTATCCTTATCGAGCACATAAAAACTGCCCTTTGCTTCCTGTATCCCAACCGGATAAACAGGAATCTCCCGTTTTTCGCCATCGAAATAACCATCCTGTGTTTTCAGCGAATATTTCAGTGTCAAGGTATCCGAAACAGCCGTTATTTTCAGTGAATCTATCAGCGAGTTGGCACAAATTCGTGATTTACTGAATATTTCAGCATTGTTCAGTTCAAATTTTGTTTCCACTTTTACCGAATCGGGTGCATAATTAAGTGTTTTACCAATTGCCAAAACAGTATCGTTCTGTACAAGAAACGAAGGAATGGCAAGTTGTGCCATTAGCGGTTTATACGATTTTATCAAACCGCTTGTCTGTCCGGTTTGCTTTTTATCATTCATGGCAAGATAAAAAGTTTCCCAGCTTGTTACGTCATCCGGAAAAACTACATCGAAACCTGCTTTACCGTTTTTGTCGGTGGTTAAATCGGGTTTCCAGAAAGCATAATCAGAGAAATTATCGCGCAATGAACCCGACTGCCCCGCGGCTTCGTAAAATGCAGCATCAAATTCAGCACCTTTTGAAAGTGGCGATGTAGTCTTAAATCCTCCCTGATTGGTATCGATAATAATTACCCCGTTTGCTGCTCCTGCACCATAAAGTGTCATGGCTGATGCATCTTTAATAATCTGCATATTTTTAATACTTGCCGGATCCAAATCTGTTAAATCGCCGGTATAAACATTCCCGTTAATAATTATCAGCGGATTTTTTTCAAAGGTCTGAACTGTACTTGTACCTCTTATTGTTATAGCGCCTCCATCATTGTAACTGATATCAAGTCCAGCCATTTTTCCTTGCAAAGCATCGGTAATATTTCCACTGACAACAGAAATACCTTCAGGCAATTTATTCTTTGATACTGTAGCAACAGCACCCGTAAGGCTCGATTTTTTTTGAACTCCGTAACCAACCACAACCACTTCATCAAGCCTCTTTTCATCTTCGTGGAGTTTTACATTCATGGTTTTATTGTATCCAAGTTCCTTTTCTTGAGGAATAAAGCCTATATAAGAAAAAATAAGCGTTTTATTACCTGCGGGCACTTTCAATGCATAATAACCATCGAAATTTGTAACAGTGCCATAAGTTGTACCTTTAACTACTACATTTGCACCGATAATCGGTTCGCCGTAAACATCATACACATAACCTTCCACCATATCGCCTATTCCGGTATATTGAAATTGCTGCTGATACATATTGTAAATCTGATGCAATTCCTGCTCGTCGACATTCTGCAACTGATTGGGTGAGAAAATGGTTTTTTCAATTAAATCGCTTACCTGAACGCTGAACGAATCTTTTCGCAAAGTATTGGGATGTTTCAGTTCATAATAGTTTAACCCATCAGGGCGCACAAGCAACGAATCTGCAACATGATATTTTGCTCCGGGATAGAAGAAAATTAGCCGGTAATAACCTTTTTGTAAATCGTGAAAAAATGAAGCATTACCCGGGTAAACCCTCAGAAACTGATGGTTATCGTACCTGAAAAGAAGCACGTTTAACGGAACATTGCCCATAGAAGTTGAAGTTTTAGCAAAACTGTACTGTAATCTTCCATTTCCTACACGTGTCTGATTCGGATATTTGTATTTGGGTGTTTTTTGCCTTTTCAACTCTAAATAATCGCGCCATAGCTTTTGGGTATATGCTTTGGTTATTACCGAATCTGCTAATCCTTTTTGTTTATTTTGGAAATAAAGATATTCAGGCAGAAATTTGGGTTCAACGCTTCGCATTTTCAGCAAACCCGGTTGAAAATCATATTCGAAAAAGGGTTCATGCGTAAAATTGGTATTAAAACCTTCCACTAACTGAAATTGAATATTCCCGATAAACGGTCCGGCTAAATTCCGGTTTAGATAATTTGTTTGTGGTTTGAGAAGCTGAATATTTTCACCCTGTGCAAGATAGCTTATATTGTCTCCAAAATTATTACGGTATGGTACAATATATTGATACAAAAGCCTTTTCTCGTAATCGCTCAGTTTTGGGTCAACCCTACGGACTTTAACCTTTGGATTTTTCAATTCCAAATCCAGACTAAAAATCAACTTTTTACCTTTGGCAAAATACACGCTGTCCAGAATAAATTCTTTGGTTGCCGTGCGGAGTTTAATATGATGATAGCCACTGTCGATACGGAATGAATAAGGCTGATAATTTGTTGTCCAGCTGAAATATAGAGGTTTACTATCGGCATAAATCACGTGTATAGGCATAATATCACCTTTATACACCACAAAGGGTGCAAACTGTGTAATTGCTTCAGGCGCATTATATTCGAAACGGTAAACCGAATCGGCAGGATAGATAAATCTGTAATATTCAATGGAATCCAGACGGGCAAGAATTTTCCACGCAGCGTAATCGAGCTGTAAACCGGGCGATTCATTTAACTTTACATCTTTCAGATAAAAATTATTAATGATGCTTTTGCTTTTCTTTAATTTTTCAGGATTTGGCAAAACAGGCGCTGTATAATTGAATTTTCGGGTTAACGAATATGCTGTCAAATCTACGCCTTCCACGGGATTACCACCGGCATCGGTAACCAATAGTTCAACCCTCGACTGCTGACCGGGATACACTAATTTTGGCTGAAAAACTGTAATGTTCAATTTTCGTTCGGCAAAAGGAACCAGATAACTTTCTTCCTTTACCTTTCCACCCCACAAATACCGTAACGAAACATAATAGTTCTCGCCGGTTTTGGTATGTTTGGCGTAATTCAGTGAATCGGAATAGCCTGCGGTTTGCTGCGAGTTGGTGCGGTAAATATTATAAAGGAACGACAGTTTTCGCGGATTCTGCACCACAAACCGAACCGAATCTTTCGTCCGTTCCGAAAGGCATTGCAGCAGCGATGGTTTTTCGGCAATGCTGATAAATTCGGACAAACTATCGGATTGAACAACATAAACAGCGTAGTAAGGATTTACAGGAATTTTTGCAGGTAAAGTACCACTGTAAACCTCTGTTTTATTGCCGAAATTATCTTTCGCGAAAATTTCCGCGTTTTTCGGTTGCATTTCGCCATTTTTCAGAAAGCGAAAATCAAGTGAATCGGCATCTAAAGCAATATCAATTTTTTCTGATGAATAGAGATTATTTGAATTAATTTATTATATGGTTGTTTATCAACAATATTCAT
>CAYONE010000134.1:0-7131 GCA_964405245.1 uncultured Paludibacter sp. | reverse complement strand
ATAGAACGAAAAATATGATTGAATATTATGCAAACTAATTATGAACACTTACTTAGTATTTTTGACTGTTAGAATACGACACTTTTCCTGAAAAACTCATACGTCTGTTCGGAAATGCTGTGGATGTTACATAATTATCCTGATGATAAATAGCCATTGCGGCTATTTTATTATTCCCAAATGTTTTACTGTAATCCAGAAAGAACTCCAGATTATTTGAACGCAATTCACTTTCTTTATAATCGGAAATCGATGTAAGCGCCGAATTTGTTCCGTAAATCTTTGCTAAAGTGTCAACTACCGCAAAGGTTTTGGTATATCCGTCGGTCATGGAATATGAATTATCAAAATTTGCTCTTATGCCCGCGTTGAGACCTTTTACAAAATCAGAAAGATCGTATTTTGCAATTATATTCGATTGGAAATAGCGGCGATGAATGGTTTTGTAACCTTGTTCGTTAATATAAGCAACCGGATTATTTCTGTAAGTGTTGGTGCCACCATACACACCCGGTGCAACATAAACTTCACTCACATTAGGATGAAAAATGTATAGATTGTTGAAAATTGCATCAGAAGACATGGTAGGCGCATTAATATCTTCCAATCTTCCTGCCAAATCAAGTCGTACACTAAGTCGTTTTGTAACATTAATATCAATATTCGACCTGAAGTTTACCCGACTCAGGTTGCGATTTGTACTGTATGATTTTGAACTTTCGCGCAGTGCTTTATGGTCGGTGTTTTTATAAATTCCCTCTGCGGTTTCATATCCTACATTTACATAATATCTGGCAAAATTATTTCCACCTCTGAAGTTAATAATATACTTGTTGGAAGGTGCAAAATTCCGGATTGTTTCGTTAAACCAATTTACATTTGGGAATTCCCTGCTGCTTGGATTATTTAAATACCCCTGCAATTTAGCATCACTGTACAGGAATTTCGGATCGGTAGGGCTTACACCATCATTTAACTGAGCCATTTGGTAGTAGCGGGCATAATCATAAGATCCGTAAAAGTTTGGCAGACGGGTAGGAGACATTTGACCTGATTCAACTTTAAATTCTACTGATGATTTACCCTGAATACCACGTTTTGTTATTACTAAAAGTATTCCGTTTGCCCCATCCATACCATAAAGTGCAGTAGATGCTGCATCTTTTAATACTGTTACACTTTCAACCTCATCTACACTAAGTGTGTTAAATTCTCTTTCAAAACCATCAACCAGTACTAAAGGTGCATTTGAGCCTGTAAAAGTATGTTTTCCACGAATTAAAAGTGATACATAATCATCGCCCGGATCGCCATTTGACTGTTTAACATTCAGTCCGGCTAATCGTCCGTAGAGCGAATTACTAAAAGCAAAAACCGAATTTTTTTCCAGTGATTCCCCGCCAATGAATGAAACTGAAGATGTTAATTCGTTAGCCGGAATTTGCTGATATAAACAATTAACTGTTTTATTATAAATTGTTGGAGAGATAACAATAGTTTGATTATTAACCGCATCGACCGTTTTTGATATATATCCCTCTTTTGAAAGTACGATTTTACTCTTATCGGAACAGTTTATACTAAACGACCCAAAAAAATCAGTAGTATCTGTTTTCTGTCCGCAAGTAACAATTACACAAAACCCTAGTATTTTTCTGAATAATCAGATTAATACAAGGGCATTAAAGTACCCAGGTCAGGGATTGTATATTAAAACAGTATGAAATAACATGCAATACTGATTCGCATGAATTATATACAGATACAAATCTTATGAAAAATTACAAATAATTTACTGTATCATTAGATTACGAAGTTAAACAGAAAAACGAGAACGAAACAGAGAATTTAACTCAAAAAACTTCTCAAATACCAAAGAAAAAAACTGAAAACTATGAAAAAGTTAGTGAATGGTTATTCGAGCTATAAGTGACTTTTAATACAAATCATTTCAAATTAAAAATACGACACTGTAATCTCACTTAATTAACTTAATGAATTCGTATTCAAATCGATTATATACATATTACAAATGTTTTTTCATTAAAGATGTCCTTCATAAACCATTTTCAGAGAATTATCTGTAGTATTAGCTATTTTCTATTAAGATTTATATTAGTAGTCTGAATTGTCTTTGACATTAATGAATTTTCCTTGCCCACTCCATTACATTAGCCGGTGCACGTTCGGCAAGTAATTCTTTTTTCATAAAATCCATATAAGGTGCTACGTGGTGGAAAAACATTTTCCAACCAACACAAAGATAATTTAATCCCGGTTCGCCATCTTTGGTTTTGGCAAAACGGTTTTTGGGACATTCGCCATGACAGGCAAACAGGAATTCACATTCACGGCATTGGCGTGGTAGCGTGTCGTATTTATCAGTGCCAAATTTTAACTGTCGTTCAGAATACATCATACCGGTTAATGAGTCGGTATTGATATTTCCCAGTTTATATTCAGGAAACACATAATGGTCGCACGAATATACATCTCCATTGTGTTCCATTACTCCGGCATGTCCGCAATGACGCGCCATGGTACATACGCCCGGTTGTTCCCCAACCCAATTTGCAAGTGTGGAATCGAACATTTGAATGTAAAATTTGCCTACATCTTCCTTTATCCATTCATCGAATAAACCAATCAGAAATTTACCCCACTGAACAGGACTTACCGAAAAATCAGCTACCTGTGCTTCCTCGTCGGGTGTGGTAAGTTTCAGACCATTTCCCTGTGGTGCTAATCGTTCCACAATGGGAGCGAACTGTATAAAACGGCAATCCAGTTCTTTGAAGAAACGATAAAACTCCACTGGATAATCAGCATTATAATCGTTTACAACAGCCATTGCATTGTATTCCACACCGTGTTTTTTAAGCAACTGTATGCCTTTCATTACCTTTACAAAAGTGGGTAAACCGCCTTTATTCCTTCGGTATTCGTCATGAAATTCCTGTGGTCCATCTATAGAAATTCCAATCAGAAAATTATTTTCCTTGAAAAATTCGCACCAGGCATCGTTCAGCATGGTTCCGTTGGTTTGCAGCACATTCTTGATATGCCTGCCCCGTCCGTATTTTTTTTGCAGTTCAAGCGCTTTTTTGTAAAAACTTATGGGGCGCAAAAGTGCTTCACCTCCATGCCAGGTAAACATAACCTCATTCTGAGTTTGCGAATTCAGATATTGTTCTGTAAACTTTTCGAGCAGTGCATCGCTCATTATTTGGCTCTTAGTAGATGGATATAAGTGTTCTTTTTCAAGGTAATAGCAGTATTCGCAATTCAGATTACATGCTGAACCAACCGGTTTCAGCATTACATATAATGGCTTTGCAAATGGGGCAAAAGTGGCGTTCATTTCAGATAGTTTTAAAAAATGACACAAATATACAAAAATGAAAGTTATGTATTTATTTTATTTTAAAATCAAGAATAAAATTTATCTGACCTTCTATTTATAATTGCGTGCATTTTTCAAATCGTTGTAAAACTCTTAATATCTCGCGAAAATTTTTTCCACCAAAATCTGAGAGAATATGTTTGTGCAAAGATTTAATATATATATCGGGATTTGTTTACTTATCAATTTCCAATTGACCTGAATTCAGATTTCTTCAAATTCTCTCATAAATTTGTTGACAAATAAACACAAACAAAAAATCCTAACTGATTGATTATCAGTTAGGATTTTCCTCTTTCCGTACCCAGAGCCGAACTACACATACGGTATTCAATTACATTCAATTACCTTTATATGTTCTGTTTATCAGTTATTTATGTTTTGCTACTCCTGCTTTAAAAGCAATAAAATGTATTCAAAAGTAGAAAATGTTTCAGTAATGTTTCAGTAGTTCGGATTTATTTTGTATATTTGTAAATAGTTAGTTCTCTAATATTTACGATTATGGCAACCACCTTTAATCTGGAACTGAACAATAAGCCGACACGCAAAAATACGTATAATATTTTGCTTCGCATTACTCAGGACAGAAAGCATAAAAGAATTAGCACGTCTATTGAACTCAAGAGTCCAAAAGACTACAACCCTAAAGCTAAATACGGCTACTGGATCAGAACGTCAGAACCTAATCATAAAGTTTGGAATGAAGCTCTGATAAATGAAATTGAGGAAGCTAAGAAAACTTATCGGGACCTTAAAGAAAAAGGGCTTGCTTCTTCAGAGCTTATCAAGGTAACGCTGAAAGAATCTGAGATTTCCCCCTCGTTCCTGGCTTATGCTAAGCAAAGAACTTCGGACATACTCAACGAGGGAGGTCACCGCAACTTCAAAAAATACAATGGATTTTGCAATAAGCTCGAATCCTATCTTAAAGCCAATAAAAAGAAAGACCTATTATTTGTTGAGGTAACTACCGCCTTGCTTTCTAAGTTTGAAGCATATCTGCACACACTCAAAAATGAGCGCAACCCCGAAGCGAAGTTGCACCCTAACACTATTGCTATAAATCTGAATATCTTCAAAACAATTATCAACCGGGCGGTTGAAATTGACAAACTACTTAAGCCGGAACAAAATCCGTTTTTAGGATATAAATATACCAGGGAAGTCAGTACCACCAAAGAAAAGCTCAATGAATCGGAAATCGAAACCATTGAGAACCTCGAACTCAAAGAAGGTTCCCTAATCTGGCATTGCCGGAATTACTTCCTTTTTTCTTTCTACTTGGCAGGTATCAGAGCCGGTGATTTAATCCAGTTGCGTTGGTGTAATATAACAGCTGATGGCCGTCTGGAATATCGAATGGCAAAGACCAAGAAAGACCGCAGCATTTTTCTTCACGATAAGGCAAGAGATATTTTACAGTATTACTTTGTAGAAGGCTGTAAAACTACAGATTATATCTTCCCATTATTAGACAGTAACGCACAATATGCCAAAGCTGTAACACCTGAGCAAAAAGCTACACTTCCGCCTGAAATGATTATAAAACTCAATGATATAGTGGGAGCTAAAAATGCTTTACTCAATAAGTACCTCAATAAAATTGGCACACAGGCAGGAATAACAAAACATATTTCCATGCACATTGCCCGCCATAGCTTTGCCAAAATTGCCAAGGATAATAACATTGACAACAATCACTTGAAAAATCTTTTGGGGCATTCCAATATAAAAATCACTGAAACATATATGGGTAATTTTGAAACACAGGAAACCGACCAGGTAATGGCAAATATCTTCAAAAAGAAAGAAGATCCAAAAGCAAAACTTCAGGCATTGATAAGTAAACTAAATCCTGATGAAGTAGAAGCACTACTTAAAACCATGAAAATTAATCAATAATATTCTGTCTATGCAAAAGGAACTTGAAACGCGAAAATTCATGTATGAAGGGGAAACAGATACTCCAGAATATATTGAAGCTCGTATTAAATTCGAAGAAGAAGAAAGAAAACGCTTATTTTCTTTAGCTGATAACGATGTTGATAAGTGGGTACTAACCGGCACTCCAATTCCTTTGTCATTAGATGAGAAATTTAAACTCTGCTTTTTAAATCCATATAAAGAAAATGACTCGTACATTGAAATGCTCATTCAAAAATATCCAATTGATGAGAATTCATTTCACCGCCTACTGTTTAATACTGAGATAGAAGAGTTTGCTCCAAAGTTAAAGATTTTAGGTTTAAATGAGATGAATAAAGGACAGCAAAACGAGAATGAGTCAATATTAGACGACTTGCCATTTGATGTTGTAGAATCCGATGCAATTGGTTTATCACGGGAAGCGAAATTATATCAATCAAAGGAGCTTATTGAAACTTTAATCTTCTTATTTGAGAATAAAAACTCAAATACAAGCATGACGCTAAAGAGTGGAAAACTTAAGAACAATAATCACAAGACTTCAAACAAAGATATATCAGATGCTTTAATGGAAGGTTTAATAACGAAGCTGATCGAAAGAAAACTTAATACCGACTTTCTATCTTACGAAGATGCCAAATACGAAATATTAAATTTGAAAGATATTGATTGGATCAAAAATTGGATTGAAAAATACATTATAGAAAATGATTTAAGAAATCAAGTAAGCAAGGAGTTTTCAATCAATATAAATAATCCCTCAGAATATATTGACAATGACATGATTAATTCATATTGCGAAGAACATTTTTCAGAGAGGCCAATTACATTACAATTCTTGTATCACCAATGTGATATGATTACAGTAAGTAAGAAAAAGAAAAAAGCAGGAGCAAAGCCTAAAAATGACAGTTTAGCAAGTTTAGCTGAGAGACTTTCATATCTTATCAGGCTAAACAGATTCTTAAATCAAAATGAGGTAAATGATATATCGAAATTTTCCATTTCTAATAAGGATTGCAGATTGATCCATGATTATCTTGTAATCTTTAAATTGATTCCCAATCAAAGAGAACGGAATAACACGACCACAACTCCGGAAAATTATATCAAAGCACTTATTCAGAATTATCGTAAAAACAGGAAATACGTTTCAAATATGAATAATATGGTTCACTTTCTAATTAATTCGTACAAGAAAACTGGAGTTTACCCAATACACTAATCATATTCTTCATATTTAATTAATAATACGATGCATAACTACAATCAAACTAAAGTCTATTCAAAACAAGATTTATTCTCAATATGCTTTAGAAATATTACTGCTGAGAGAAATGATGAACTTGTTAATGAATTTCAAATAGATGTTGAAAAATTTGAACGTTTTCTTGTTAAAACAAGTCTTGAAGATTATAGTAAAGAATTACTTAATGTTGGACTTAATTTTATATTTTCAAAAGCGAATCCAGTTATTGTAAAAAGGAGTGATATGTCGATTGATAAACATATGCCCTTTGCTATCGAAGAGGAATTGTCTAAAACACTTATTTATCTGCTGTCAAACAAAGATAATGACGTATCATTATCTTTGAAAAGTCAAGGCAAATATGTTGATAATTTTAAAATTGATAGTCAATTTATAATATCTCAGATTACTGAAAAATTATTGGACACATTTAAGACAAGAGGTTTCAATATTGAAAGAATGACATTTGTAGAAGCACAACATGAAATAAAAACAAATCCTGATAATGACTGGATAAATGAATATCTAAATTTCTTTGCTGATGAATGTG
>CAYONE010000133.1:0-7193 GCA_964405245.1 uncultured Paludibacter sp. | reverse complement strand
CATTTGCGATTTAATATTGTCTGCATTCATTTTGTTATATATTTTTATTACGCTTAGCTGATATTTGCCTTCGGCGATATTATGCTTCGCATGAAATTAGCTTTGCTGATGTTACGCTTCGTATGTTATTAACTTTGCGTTTATTTTACTTTGTAACTCTCAACTTTTCCTCTTTCGTCTTTTTTTTGTCTTTGTTCCTTATTCCTTGTTCTCCTTTACATCATCCACTCCAAAAGTTTTACTCTGAAAATATATTCATATTTAGATTGCACAACTTCTGACTGCGCTAATGAAAGATTGTTTTTTGCCTGATAAATTTCGTAAACGGTGGCTTTACCCGATTCGTATTTTTTTTCTGAAAACCGGTATGCTTCGCGTGCCGCAATTTCCGATTTTAACGCTGCATCCCAACGTGCTTTCGCCGAAATGGCATTGTGATATGCTTGCTGAATGTTTTTTCGCAACTGAATTTTTGAATTTTCAAGGTTCAGTTTGTCGTTTTCAAGGTTCAGTTTTGCAGTACGAATCTGATTTCGGGTTTCCAATTTGTTGAAAATTGGTACACTCATATTAAATCCTACCGAAGTATTTACCGGTACACTTACCGAGTTATAATATCCCCCTCCAACATTGGTTCCAAAATATATTGTGGGATAATATCCTGAACGCGCGAAACCAACATTTTTTTCGCTGTTTTTCAATCTGAATTCAGCGCTCTTAATATCCGGACGAACAATCAATGCGCTATCATACACATTTTGCGGGTTCAACAATACCAATTTTTTATCGGTAAGATTTTCCGGTGTTATAATATCCAGATTTTCGTAATCGCTTATTTCCATTATTTGAGCTAAATCAAGTATTGCTTGTTCAAGATCGTTTTCTGCTTGTATGCGCGACTGATCTTCTTTAGCTTCCTGAGCTAAAAGTTCGTAAATTTCACCCTCAGCAAGCTTTCCTGCTTTAATTAGCTCCTTTTGCTGTTCAATTTTACTACGTGTGAGTGCCAGCTGCTCCGACGATATCTGCAATAATTCTTTTTTTAACAAAATATTCAGAAATGCGGTAGAAACACTCATTACTACATCGCGTTTTACCATTTCGAGGTCGGCTTCGGTGGCTTTCATTTCCGAAAGACGTGCATCGATATTGTATTTCATACGCAAACCATCGAAAATTGTAAGTCCAGCAGAAATACCGAATGAACTGTTCGAAGAGTTAATGTTTTTGTACGTGCCATCGGCCATTTGTGAACGTCCGAAACTCCAACCCTGGCTTGCAGAACCTGAAACTGATGGAAGAAGATTTAGTTTCGATTGCTCGTAAGCAATTTCGGCAGTTTTATTGGCAATTTCTTTTTGCTTTATGTTTCTGTTGTTAGCCAAAGTTGTTTCAATACATTTTTCGAGACTGTACACTTTTTTCTGAGCGGAAAGTCCGTTGGATATTACTGAAACAAACAATACAGCTAAATAAATTTTTTTCATTTTAATATTTTCTATGATGTTTTAGAACAATTCTGAGATTCTTTTATCAATTTCACTGTTAATATTTTTTTCGGCTTCTTTAGCTACATTTTCCAATGTCAATTTTTTTATTTTTTTTGGCGAAATATTTCCGAAAACTGTAGTTTTTCCTTCAATTTTCAGTTTCCCGTTACCATTGATAGTTTTGTTTTCTCCATTGTTTTTTATTACAACTTCCCAACGGTAAACAGCCTCAGAATTTATTGAAACAGGTTTGTAGTATGGCAGAAATCTTCCAATCCCCAAATTAGTTTTTTTATAAAACTGAATTTTACTGTCGTAAGTTATATAATGATTAATCGAATCTTTTTCGTTATGGATACTTTTATTTAAATTGTTACTGTTGTAAGTATAAAGAGTATAATCAGGATGAGCCGTATCAAAAAAATCTAATGAATAATTTTCCAGAGTAGCGTTCAGGTATGTAGAAGAACTGAATCTACCAAAATTCAAATAACCTGAAAGTACAAGCAGGATTATAAATAATCCGAATGCTAATTTCTTTTTCATAACCTTTATTATTTAAAAGTGATCATTTATGATTGCAAATTTCTATTTTTTCTTTAGTTTGTTTTTGTCTTCCACTATTTCTGCTCCTCTTATTTTTTCCTTAATTTTCAGTCCGCTTTTAATTTCAATTTTAATTCCGTCTGAAAGTCCTGTAACAACTTTACGCTTTTCAAATTCCTGCGGTTCCGGAGTTTTTAACACATACACGAATGCAGTATCGTTACTGAATTCCACACAACTTTCAGGTACAGTAAGCACTTTTTCAACTTTAGTAAGAATGATTTCAGCATTGGCGCTGTAACCCGCACGTACAAATACATCCTCTGGCACTTTTACGGCTGCTTTCATTTCGAACATTATGGCTCCGCTTTCTTCTGTTCCCTTTGGTGAAACATATTCAAGAACTGCGTTAAGTTTTGCGCCTTCAATCGCACCAATCGTAATATCCATTGGCATACCGGTTTTAATGCGTCCAACTTCAGTTTCATCTAATTTGCCTACAAAAAGCATATCGCTCATGTTTGCTACCGATGCAATTGTAGTACCGTCATTAAAATTATTCGACTGAATTACCGAATTTCCTACTTTAACCGGAATGTTCAGAATTGTACCATTGATGGTGGAACGAACAAGCGTATTTGATATTTGCGATTTTCCGCTTGAAATTCCATCACGTATCAAACTGAGATTGTCTTGAGCAGCTTTTAGTTCTTCTTTGTTATTTTTATATTCAATTTCAGTTCGCTCAAACTCAATATTTGAGATAACTTTTTCATTCAGCAACTTCAAATCACGTTCATAATTTTTTTTCGATTGTTCCCATGCAATGTGTGCACGCTGTACTCGCGATTCAGCCGAACTCAAACTTACCATGTCAGGAATAACTTTAATCTTTGCAATAATATCACCTTCTTTCACCTTGTCGCCGGCTTCTTTATACAATTCTGAAATTATACCCGACATTTGAGGCTTAATCAGAATTTCGTTTCGCGGTTCAACTTTTCCGGTAGCTACGGTGCGCTTTTCAATATCGCCTTTGAATACCTGTTCAATCTGATATTTTTTTACCACTGGTTGCGATTTCTTCCACAAAAACCTGAATGTACCAATCACAACCACAGCAAGAAGCACAAGCCAGAAAATCTTAAAAAACTTTTTCATGTTGATTATTTTTTGTTTTTTATTTTGAATTATGAAATTTTGAAAATAGGATACTAAGAAATTAAGAAAATGAAAAAATCGGGAAATGAAATTGTTTAATCAAATTGTAAATTGTAAAAATTGTAAATGTCATTATTCTTCCCTTATAGCTTCAATTGGTTTTATGCTTACAGCTCTGTTAGCAGGAAGTAAACCTGCCAGAATTCCAATTATTAGCAGAATAAATAAAGCGCCAATAGCAACGCCGAATCCTATTTGCGGATTTTTAAACATCTGGTCGCCCTGACTGAGTAAAATTCCAACCACTTCCAATAATCCGACTCCGAATAATAATCCTGTTGTACCCGCTAAAAGCGTTAATACTGTACTTTCGCTAATTATTTGGTAAATAATATTACGTGGTGTTGCTCCCAATGCTCGACGAATTCCAATTTCGCGGGTACGTTCCCGTACAGTTACGAGCATTATGTTGCTTACACCAATTGCTCCGGCAAATAAAGTTCCCAATCCAACTATCCAAATCAGACTGGCGATGCCAATTCCAAGGTACAGGAACATGGTAAACTGATCTTCAATATTAAATCCGCCAACAGCAGTTTTGTCATCAGGCGATATTTTATGTATTTTTTTCAGTTCCTCGCGGATGCGCGTTTCCACAACTTTTACTTTTATTCCGGGTTTAGCCGTAACTGCCATGAAATGAACTATATTTCCCTGATTAAATGCCTGTTGCAGGGTGCTGAATGGCAAAATAACTGTTTCCTGTGCATTTCCTCCAATATTTACATTCGATGTGTGGCGCGTAACACCCACAACCTGAAAATATATTCCTTTAACTTGTATACTTTTTCCAAGCGGATTTTCTTTGGTGGGGAATAGGACTTCATATACTCTTTCACCGATTACGCAAACTTTTCGCTTTTCAACAATATCAATATCATTAATATATCTTCCGTAAATCATTTTACTTTCATCTATCATATTATAGGATGGATAATTTCCCTTGATATTAAAATTTCCTGTTTTTTCGTTTCTTGAAATTTGTCCATTGTTGAAAAGAATAGGAGCAATGTATTGAATTTCAGGAATATTATTGATTAAAATAATAATATCTTCGTTTGTCATATTCCACTGACGACCTTTTTTCATCCCTTTGTAAGGTTCCGATGTTCTGTCAGCCCAAACAAAACATGAGTTTGTGGCAAAACCTTCAATTTGTGAATTCATTCCTCTTTCCAATGCCACCCCTGCACCAACCATAACTACAAGCATAAACATTCCCCAGAAAATTCCGAAAGCAGTAAGCACGCTTCGGGATTTGTTATGCGTAATGGTTATCCATATTTCCTGCCAGCGGTCTAAATCAAAAATTGACCATCTTAAAAATGTGGAACTTTTTTCAGTATTTATTTTTTTTGAATTCAACATTTAATTTTAAATTGTAAATGACTAAATTGTAAATTATTTACTCTTCCCTCATTGCCTCTATTGGTTTAATTTTTACAGCTTTATGTGCCGGCATGTAACCGGCAATGATTCCTGCAATTATCAGTATAATCGTAGAAATATAAACGTACGAAAGCTCTACTGTAGGATCCTTAAAAACTGTCATGCCGGTTTCCGAAGGATTTTGGGCAGCGCTTTGAGTTATAAAGAAATTAATTGCTTCCGATAATCCAATCCCTGTAATCATACCAATGTATCCGAAAATTGTGGTAATAAGTATCGATTCTATTACAATAGAACCAAGTATTGATGCAGGTGGCGCCCCAATTGCTTTCCGTATTCCAATTTCACGGGTACGTTCTTTTACAGATACGAGCATGATATTGCTGACACCCACAATTCCGGCAATAAGGGTAAAAATTCCGATAATTGAAACGAAAATAGAAATGCCATCGAAAATTTTCATAGTTTCAACAAAATCACGTTGTGAATTCCAAATCCATAATGCCTGCGTGTCTTCAGGGTCGAAATGCATACTTTTTGCCATTGTTTCTTTTAATCTGTCATTGAATTCTTCGTTTTCTTCCAACGTTTTCAATCCATCAACCTGCATGGCTATGCTGCCAAATTTTTTGTCGGGGTTATAAATTAGTTGTGCTGTTGTAAATGGAATATAAGCCGAACCCTCGGAGTATTGTTCCTTTTTTGTACTTACGCCAATCACTTTATACATCACCTCGCCAATTTTCACATATTTACCAAGTGCTGGTTCATTCTTAAAAAGTACATCTACTACTTTTTTATCGAGTACAACTACTTTTCTCGATTCATCCATATCAGGTTTGTTGATAAACCTGCCGTTACCGGACTCAAATTTTAAACGAAATACATCGTTGTATGAAGGTTCAACGCCTTTTATACTGAAATTTCCGTACTCGTTTTTATAACTTATAACTAAATTTTTGTCGATAATACCAGTTTCATTTTCTGTTTCAACTAAATTTTCTTTTACAGTTGCAACCTCATTCTCCGAAAACATAAGTCCACGTCCACTTTTCAAACCCTTGAAGGTTTTTGAAGTTGTTCCAGGCCACATCTGCACTGTATTTGTAGCACGTTGACTGAAATTGGATGTTACACCGTTTTTCAGCCCGTTTCCTGCGGCAAGTAAAATAATTAAAATGAAAATACCCCACGAAACCGAAAGTCCTGTTAGCACAGTACGTAGCTTGTTATGTTTTAACGCCGAAAGTATTTCATATAATAAATTCATGTTATTGTTTTTTTGTGGGAATCACTAAATCTTATAAAACTTGATTAGCGGTTTTTTGTAATGCTTTCAATTTCACCGTCCTTAATATGAATTACAGTGCGGGTTTCATCAGCTACTGCTTTTTCGTGCGTAACAATTAAGGTTGTAATTCCATTCTGGTTCAGTTCGCTCAATAATTTCATTACTTCAACTGTGGTATGACTATCGAGCGCACCGGTTGGTTCATCGGCTAATAATATTTTGGGCTGAGTTATAATTGCGCGTGCTATGGCAACTCTTTGCTTCTGACCGCCCGACATCTCGTTTGGATAATGATGTGCCCAATCCTTTAAACCCATCTTGTCGAGGTATTCCATGGCAATGATATTTCTTTTCTTTCTGCTGATGTTCCTGTAAAATAGTGGTAATGCCACATTTTCAAGTGCATTTTTAAAATTTATCAGATTGAACGATTGGAAAACGAATCCAATCATTTCGTTTCGATAAAAAGCAGCCTGCTTTTCGTTCAGATTTTTCATTAGTGTATTATTCAGGAAGTAATCGCCCGAATCATAATTATCTAAAATCCCCAAAATATTTAATAAAGTAGATTTTCCTGATCCGGATGCCCCCATTATCGAAACGTAATCGCCTTGATGAATATGTAAATCGAGGTTTTTCAAAACGTGTAACGATGTTGCCTCGGTGTAGTAGGTTTTATTGATACCTTTTAGTGTAATCATTTTATATGCTCTGAAAATGTTGTTTTGATAAATTCTTTGCAAATATATAATATTCATATAGTACTTTGCAATACATAGTACTATATTTTATTTGTATTCAATCCAAAATATTTAATTAAAATACAGAATATCAATGTAATAAATAAATTACGAAATTATTATATTTAACTTTATTTAATAATATAATTGCTGATATTTGGAATTTTCGGTAAATATGAAGTGTTCGAAATTGGAATTTTTCAGTCAAAAAACAGAGAATAAAGAGCTTTTAATTACATATTATCCTTGAATTGGTAATAGTATTTCCTCTACAATTTTCCCCCTTTAGGCTTCGACGTGAGCTCAGTCGAACGCTCATCCGAACGCTCATCCGAACGGGGTTAATGGGCAATTTAATCATTATCAATATTTTCTCTACCTCACATACGCTATAAAAAATACCATACTTATGCGATTGTTTTCGATGTTCACGGAAAGTATCTTTGCATCATTAATAATACAAAAACATTAAAAATACAAACAATATGGCTAAAATTGCAAAACAACTCACAGAAC
>CAYONE010000132.1:0-7305 GCA_964405245.1 uncultured Paludibacter sp. | reverse complement strand
TATTTTATTTAAAACTTTTTCAGTTGCACATTGTTCCAAAATAATACTTATAAACCAACTTTTACAGCTTGATACTAACAACACTAAAAACATGAAATTAAAACTCATCTTTTTTACTATCTCATTATTGTTTTTCCAATTTATTTACTCACAGAACTATACAGTGAGTGGATATATTACTGATGCGGCTTCAGGCGAAACCATGATTAGTGGTTCGGTTTTCGATGGAATTTCGCGTAAAGGCACAGTTAGTAATGTTTATGGCTTTTATTCGTTAACGTTACCCTCCGGAAATGTAGAAATTAACTATACTTACGTTGGTTATTCATCTCAAATAAAAACGTTTAAATTACGTCGCGATACAATAATCAACATAAAACTGAATGAGTCAATTGAATTGAAGGAAGTAACAGTTACGGGTTCTCATCGCGAAATTGGTGTAAGAGGCTCACAAATGAGCGCAATTGATGTTCCGATAAATCTTATTAAATCGGTGCCTACAATTTTTGGAGAAGCCGACGTTATCAAAGCGTTACAATTACTGCCCGGAGTACAGGCAGGTGTCGAAGGTTCGGCAGGATTTTATGTGCGCGGTGGCGGACCGGATGAAAATTTATTTTTACTCGATGGCGTACCCGTTTACAATGTGAATCATTTAGGTGGATTTTTCTCGGTTTTCAATCCCGATGCCGTAAAAAATGTAACGCTATACAAAGGTAGCTTTCCTGCAAGGTTTGGCGGTAGATTATCATCGGTTGTTGACATACGAATGAACGATGGAAACAATAAAAAGCTAAAAGGTAACTTTTCAATCGGATTAATATCTTCGAAATTAAATCTCGAAGGTCCGCTTTTCAGCGAAAATACTACATTCAATATTTCTGCCCGACGAACCTACTTAGATGTACTTGTACAGCCATTTTTTAAACTTGCTGCAATGTACGAAAATGGGAATTCCGAAAACCAGGATGTTAACATGTCGGCAGGTTACTATTTTTATGATCTGAACGCCAAAATCAGCCATAAGTTTTCTGAGAATGACAGACTTTACCTTAGCGCATATCTTGGCGACGATGCTGTTTATGCAGATATGCGTCAAAGTTATCGTGAATTTAAAAACAGAACAGAAGAAAACAGGTTTAAACTTAACTGGGATTGGGGAAATATTATAACTGCATTAAGGTGGAATCATATAATAAACAACAAACTATTTATGAATACCACCGCTACTTATACGCGTTACCGGTTTAACATGGATGTTGGTACTACTATTAAGGAAACCATAAAAAATCCACCGAGTAAAACTACAATGAACACCGATTTGGGATATAAATCAGGAATTTATGATGCAGGTATGAAAGTTGATTTTGACTATGCACCCAATCCAAATCACGATATAAAATTCGGTGCACAATATACCTATCATACTTTTCGTCCGGGAATTTCTGTTGCTCAATATAAGTTCCAGAACGATACTTCTGTTCAAAAAATGGATACAACCATTGGTAATAATGATGTTTTATCTAATGAATCAGCCTTATATTTCGAAGATAATATCAACATTAATAATTATTTGAAAGTAAATGCAGGTTTACATTATTCTACTTTTTATGTTCAAAAACAATTTTATCATTCGCTTCAACCGCGGATTGGAGCCCGATTGCTGATAACCGACAAGCTTTCGGCAAAAGCAGGCTATGCAGCTATGAATCAATATATTCATTTACTATCTAATAACACAATAAGCCTGCCTACTGACCTTTGGGTGCCGGTTACAAAAAGAATTGAACCTATGCGTTCACATCAGGTATCAGCGGGAATTTTTTATAATCTAATGGATATATTCGATTTATCCATTGAAGGATATTATAAAACCATGCATAATTTAATTGAATATAAAGATGGTGCTACATTCTTAGGTTCAACAACCGGCTGGGAAGATAAAGTGAGCATTGGCGAAGGTTGGGCTTACGGCGTGGAATTCTTGGCTCAAAAATCGGTAGGTAAAACCACAGGATGGATAGGTTATACATGGGCAAAATCCGAAAGACTTTTCAACCGTCAGGGTCAGGAATTAAATAATGGATTGGTTTTTCCGGCAAAATACGACCGCCGACACGATGTTAGCATAGTTGTAGCTCATAAATTCAGCGAGCGGATTGATATTGCTGCTACTTGGGTTTACAGTACCGGAAACGCTGCGACCTTAGGCTTACAAAACTATCTTGCTTATCCTGTTCCGGGTAACGAATATGATTTCAGCTATGGTTATATGGGGTCGGTTCCATATATTGATAAACGAAACAATTACCGATATCCCGATTATAGCAGACTCGACCTTGGAGTAAACTTCAATAAAAAACTGAAACATGGAATACGCACATGGAATATAAGTGTTTACAATGCCTATAACCAAATGAATCCGTTTTTAATGTACACTTCGTACAAGTCCGATTATAATAGCACCAATGATGAATTTACATATAAGAAAGTGTTTGCAAAACTCACTTTGTTTCCAATAATTCCTTCGATTAGTTATTCATATAAATTCTGAGAACAATGAAAAATAAACATATTCTACTAATTATATTTTCAGCATTAATAATAGTGCTGCAATCGTGCGAAACTATTGTTGAGTTTGATGGAGAAGAAACCACGCCCCTATTGATTGTAAATAGTTTTTGCACTCCTGATTCCGTAATTATGGTAAATGTATCGAAAAGTAAGTTCTTTTTGGAAGAAAACTATACTTTCGAATTTGTGAATAATGCGGATGTACATTTATGGGTAAACGGGCAGTTGAAAGAAAAATTAATTTTTACCGAAAAAGGTAACTATAAAGCACAATACATACCGAAAAGCGGAGATATTATAAAAATTACAGCTAAAAATCCGGTATTTAGTCAGGTGGAAGGCACTGTAGAAATTCCTGCTTCGGTAGAAATACAAAAAGTAGATACTACACTTAAAAAACTTGAATCGTCGCCTTTAACCAGCTATATTTTCGATCAGTATAACAACTACAGATTGGATACAATTGGATTAATACATAATAACCAGCTCAACTTCGAAATTAAATTTAAAGATCCTCCCGGAGAAAATTTTTACAGGCTTGTAGTTAAGCAACGACAGTATTTTGATGATGGAAGCTACTACGACAGTCCATTCTATTTCAGTTCAGAGGATCTGGTTTTTGGCTCGGTAAGTGAGGGAAGCATTTTCAACGAAGGCAATTATAGCTATTATTTTGAATTTTCTGATGACCTTTTTAATGGTAAAGATTACGGTCTAAAATTTCGTTGTAATTTTTTTCAATATGAATATTTCGAGAATATGTTGCCGCGTAAATTGGACAAACCCGATGGTGAAATATCAGAACATACTGAATTATTGATAGACTTACAAAGCATATCAAAATCCTACTATTTATATATTAAAACTATAGTTGCAAATTCATCGGTAAGTGAATTCTTCTCAGAACCGGTTCAGATACACAGCAACGTTACAGGAGGTGTTGGCGTTATTGGAAGTTATACACACTCAATTTACAAAATTGGAGTACCGTTTCTTCATGGGTATTAATCCTATTTAGTTTCAATATGTAACATTATAACTTCATTTTGATAAAAATATGGATATATTTTAATATAAAAAAGGGTACATTATATATATTTTAATTGATATAATAACAGTATGATAGCAGATTAAAATGCTGTTATACTGTTATTTAATTTTATTATAAATTTTTTGTGTATAAATATTTTGGTTTTCATTACAATTTGAAATTAAAAGTGTATTTTTACAGCGTTTTCAGCGAATATATTGTATCATTTAACAAAAAAAATGAAAATAATTCTACTTGAACCACTGAAAACAAACTAAAAAAATCATATTAAAATCTGTACTAAAATTTAAAGAACATGAAAATCGGAGTTCCAAAAGAAATTAAAAACAACGAAAATCGTATAGCTCTTACTCCTTCGGGAGCGCAAACACTTGTAAAACACGGACACAGTGTTTATATCCAAACTAATGGAGGTTTAAACAGTGGTTTTACCAACGAACAGTATATCAGCGCCGGCGCACAAATAATTGAAACTGCCAGAGAAATTTTCGATACTGCCGATATGATTATGAAAGTGAAAGAGCCAATTGCCGAGGAATACGATTTGATTCGTCCTGATCAATTGGTTTTCACCTATTTCCATTTTGCTTCGGACGAAACGCTGACACGTGCCATGATGAAAACAGGAGCAGTTTGTTTAGCTTACGAAACCGTGGAATTGAACAACACCTTGCCTTTGCTTATTCCCATGTCGGAAGTTGCAGGGCGAATGTCAGTGCAGGAAGGCGCTAAATATCTTGAAAAACCTAAAGGGGGCAAGGGAATATTGCTGGGTGGCGTTCCGGGTGTAAAACCAGCCAATGTGCTGGTACTTGGCGGTGGAATTGTAGGCACGCAAGCTGCTTTAATGGCTGCCGGATTGGGCGCCCATGTTACTATTATGGATATTTCGTTGCCGCGCTTGCGTTACCTGAGCGAAATTATGCCTGCTAATGTTGACACCATGATGTCGTCGCAATACAACATTGCCGATATGTTACCTTTAACCGATTTGGTAATTGGCGCTATTTTAATTCCCGGTGCGAAAGCTCCTCATCTGATTACACGCGAAATGCTAAAAACCATGCAGCCCGGTTCTGTTTTGGTGGATGTGGCAATTGACCAGGGAGGTTGTTTCGAAACTTCTAAACCTACCACACACGCTGCGCCGGTTTATCAGGTTGATGGTATTCAGCATTATTGCGTGGCAAATATTCCGGGTGCTGTGCCGTTTACTTCAACACTCGCTCTTACCAACGCCACATTGCCATACGCTGTAAAATTAGCAAATCTCGGTTGGGAAAAAGCTTGTGAACAATACGAAGACTTGCGCAAAGGATTGAATATAGTAAAAGGCGAAGTGGTTTGCGAAGCCGTAGCCGAAACTTTTGGTTTGTAATTCAAAATCAATTTGTAAAAAATCCCTCTGAAAAGTATTTTCGGAGGGATTTTTTATTTTCTGTAAATCCACTCTTCTTTAAGGTATTTATTTTCGGCAAGTTTTTGAATTTCCGTCAAATCTACGGTATTTAAAATTTCCCGTTTCGATTGGAAATAATCAGCCATAGATTCAATAAAATCATCGAAAAAAGCTTCTTTATCCTGTGCAGATTGACCGGATTCAGTAAGGTATTTTTTTATATTTTTAACCGGACTTGGTACAGACGCAATTCCTTTCAGCCCAGTATTTTTCAGCTTAACAGTCAATGCATTTTGCAGCATATCGAGTTGTGCATCGTACAGCAAAGTTCCATGAAACAAAATCCGGTTTTTTGAAATGTGCGAAGCAGTGCCGGAAATTTTAAAACCCGCGGGCAACCATAAATCCTTACGTTTACCCACATGAGCTTCAATATTTAATTGCTTCAATACTTCAACTACAGGTTTCAGAAAATCTGTATCCATTGCCGCCTTTTCAGGTTTTTTATCGGCAATAAAGCAATAATTCAGATTTCCGGCATCGTGAAAAACCGTGCCCCCACCCGACATGCGCCGTGCTACATTAATTGCATTTTCGTTACAAAAATCAATATTTACTTCATTTGCCAGCACCTGATTTGCTCCCACAATTACCGAACGTTCGTTTACATAAAACAATAAAAAATCGCCCTCATACGCCGAGAACAAATAATCCTCGGCTGCAAGATTAAAATATGGCGTATGGCTATGTGAAAGAATGATTTTCATGTGTTAATAATTTAAATATCTGCCCCCAAACCCCCTAAAGGAGGAATAAGACAGGCACTTTGAGTTTTGCTATTTTATTATCATTCCTTTTGAGTGATCTAAATTTATTATTTAGTCATGGGTGTTTTAAGTGTTTAAACCTATATTTTTGGACAGAATGGATTCATTTACAAAAACTAAACGAAAGTACAAATTAATTTTTAAGAAAATGATGTTAAATTAAAAAAATCGCTAAATTTGAGGCGGAAAAAGAAACAGTTAAATATTTGCATAAAATGAATATGTTAATATCATGTTAAACTACGCGGATATTTGCCGTAGATATTTATAATGCGCAATTTATTTATTTTTTATTTCAATGATTTACAAATAATTGAGTAAATAAATTTAATTTTAACAAATTCAAGAGATTAAGGAAAATAGTTGCGTATATTTACGAGTTATGCCCCATTCAAAAAAAAAGAAAAAGAGAGCTTGCATTAAGATGAAATTTAAACAATAAATCAAACGAGAATATGGAAGAATCACTAATTTACATTCTATTATCAGGCTATTTAGTTTTAGGATTGACAAATCTAAAATGCTTTTTATTTCAGAGAACGACCCGAAAAATCAGACACTTTGCTTTCGGAACTGATTCACAATACTTGAGTATTGAAAAGTTTTTACAACCTCCATGGTACAACATATTATTATGGATAAGTCAAATTAGATATATTCTAATAATTTGGGCAGCATTTTTAGATTGGAAATATTCACTTGCTCTTTTCATATTTATTTCACTCTTGAAACAATTTTATCCAACAAATGACTATAAAGCAGTACAAATTATAAAAAAGCATGTTGAGAAAAACAGGAGCCAAGAGGGAGAAAAAAATATCTATGACGAATTGTACCCAGTTATATTAGAAGTCGAAACAAAAACAATATAAAGAATGGAAAATAATAGTAAGAAAGATTCATTTTGGGCTTCTCTGTTTACTCGAAAAAAGGAAATAAAAAAAGAAGAGATTCCAATTAAAAAGACTGAAATAAAGGAGAACAAATTTCCCGATGAAAAATTTTCAACATTGTACAATCTTGAATTTTCATATTTCTTGAATTATATCGTAAAGCAAAATTCAGAAGAAATACTAAAACAATGTAATTATAAAATTTCTGATTTTGTAACAAAACATGCATACGACCCAATTCAAGACGTTACTGGTATTCACCGATGGCTTGATGGATTATCGAAAGATGAAAATGTTTACAATCTAGACTCAAAAACAATTGAAGTTAGGGAAAAAACTTACGAGATATTCTCACGGAAAATCAAATCTTTAATTGATTCAGAATATTTTTTCGACTGTGTAGTAACTAATGACATTGCTGAAGCAGTATTTTTAAGAAATAGCCTTACAGCGTATGTGAATTTAATACAGAAACAATTAAGACTTTGACGAAAAAAAATGAACGAGGGCATAACACACGCCTATGTTCACAGGCTGGCTGACGTGCACTTAGCGGGTTTT
>CAYONE010000131.1:0-7453 GCA_964405245.1 uncultured Paludibacter sp. | reverse complement strand
TAAATTATGAAGAAATTAAGTTTACTATTTCTTACTGTAATGCTCGGAATGGGAGTGTTTGCTCAAACAACTTATAGCTGGCGTAGTGAAGCCACAAATGGAAATTGGAATGAAGCTAATAATTGGTGGAATGGAAGTACAAGTACTACAGCAGTTCCAAACGGAGGAGATATCCTCAGTTTCGGAAATGATAATCAGTTAACCATGACAAATAATCTAGCTGCAACTAACAGACATCAAATTATTTTTACAAATTCTGCAACTCAAAGTCGTATAATATCAGGAACAACTGAAAACACCTTTAACAAAAATGGTAGTAATAAGCCCAAAATCGAAAACAATTCCTCAGCCAATCAAACGATTGACTTCCCATTAAAATGGGAATATATTGCAAATAGTGCAATGGAGTTAAAACCTGTTTCAGGTGATTTAACCATTAAACAAGCAATAAATAATAATGGCCTTTGGACAGATGTATTGGGTGGAAATGGTAAAACTTTATCCATAGCATCCATGTCTGGTGCGGGAGGTTTATCAATCAAAAATAATCCAACCACTGTTAAAATTACCGGAACTTCAACTTACACCGGAAATACATACGTTAATTATGGAACTCTGGAACTTCAGGCTGATGTTTCTTCAGCGGATATTATCGTTTACAATGGTGCAAAATTAATTGTTAACGGCACAGATGTTGATGTTCAGAAATTAACAATCAATTCAGGTGGTACAGTTGAAGTACTTCCCGGTAAATCGCTCACCGTCAACGGTGTACTCACTAATAATGGAATACTAACATTGAAATCTGATGCAAACGGTACTGCTACAATAAAAACATTAGGAACTGTAACAAATGGAGGAACAACAAATTACAAAGTGGAGCAATACCTCGCCTCACAGCGCAACTGGTACATGAGCTCACCTGTTACTTCAACAGGGTTACCTTCTGCAAGCACGGGAACATTAACATTCTATTCATATCCTGAAAATAATGATAATCAGAAAACAGATGGAGAAGGAAATCCACCAGCCTGGATAAAAGGAAATTATTGGGAAACGATAAGTTCAGGAACATTAGCTATGGGTAAAGGTTATGTTGTCAGACCATCAGATGTTACAACAGTTACTTTTAGTGGATCATTAAATTCAGGAAATTACACAATTAACGGATTGACTAATACTTCAGGTAATCCTAAAGCCGGATTCAACCTGGTAGGAAATCCTTATCCTTCATATCTTAACTGGAATAGTGTAACTAAAACAAATGTGGGAAATACCATGTGGTATCGTACTTATACTGGTAGTGCATATACTTTTTACACATACAATTCAATAGATGGCAGAGGCATCGGTGTACCTGCAACAGTTACAAACTGGATTCCACCCATGCAGGCATTTTGGGTTCTGGTAAATACTGGTCAAACCGGATCACTTGGTTTATCAAATGCAATGCGTGAACATCAGGATGTTGCCGGTAATATTTTCCGTTCACCGGCATTGACAAATTCCGACCGCCAGCTTATCCGTTTACAGGTAAGCAACGGAAGCACTTCTGATGAATTGGTTATTTACAGCAATGCCAATGCTTCAAACAGCTATGATGCTTATGATTCACCAAAAATGCTCAATGGAAGTACTTCGGCGGTTCCTGATATATACACCATAGCAGGCATCGAAAAGTTGGTTATCAATGGATTGAATACATTGCCTTTGGATGTGGTAATTCCTGTCAGCTTTGCAGCGAATAATACAGTTGCTACTTCGTTTACAATTTCGGCAAACGAAATCAGCAATTTACCTTCGGGTGTAACCGTTAAAGTTGTTGATAACAGTGTGGAAACTTCACTCAGCGATGGTGGAACCTATACTTTTACAGCTGATGCAGGAACAACCAAAACCTTTGGGTTGATTCTACGTTCGCCGGGCGCTATTACAGGTGTTGAAAACGGAAATGCGGATAAATTCCATGTTTATGCCAACAGTAACCGTCAGATAGTGGTGAATGCACCTGCTACAACGCTTGTTAATGTGTATAATTCAATTGGTCAACGCATAACAATTCAAAACATGAACGGCACTTCGCTGCAAATTGATGTTCCGGCTGCCGGAGTTTATTTGGTAAACGTGGGTGGAAATGTTTATAAAGTAGTTGCCCCCTAACCTCACCCCAACCCTCTCCAAAAGGAGAGGGTGAAAGAAGGGGGAATAATTCGCACCTTTGGAGTGAGGAGCTTCGGAGGAGCGGATAACCGGGAGGACAGTTCCGAAGCATCGGAATCCGACTCTGTCCGAAAAAACAAAAACTGAATAGAAAAAATAACACATTTAGAAATATGAAAAAAACATATCAGACACCCAAAATTGAAATCGTTATTCTTGATAACGAAATTTCGTTGGTGCTTGCAACAAACCCACCGGCAGGTCCGGGCGAAAACAATCAGGAAAACAAGGATTTTAATAAGGAAAGTCCGTGGGAGTAACCCCTCCCTAACCCTGAGAGGGAAAACCTCACCCCTGCCCCTCTCCCGAGGGAGAGGGAAAAAGCGTTGGATGAGGGTATCTTTATTTAAAATAATGTAAAACCGTGTAGAAATAATTTCTACACGGTTTTTTATATTTAAGATAAAAATTTAATTTGTCATGAAATTATGCAAATTCACATAAAATTATTCTTGAATATTGGCAAACAATACACAATTTATCTTAATTTTGCATGAATTATTTTTTTAATCATTTGATAATTTATATTAGAGTTCTTATGGATTAATTAAAAAAAACAGATAGTTCACTATAGTTTAATTTTGTTTCAAAAATAATTTAACAAAAAGTTCACAGATCTACTTCCAATTGCATGAAGTTGCGAATTTATGCCATTGTATCTATAGCTATTTGATAGAAATATTATTATTTATTCAATTTAAGTATAACTCCGGATTCGATAGATGTACAATTTGTGTTATATATATTTATTTTAAAAATATCTAATAAGGTTATTTATACTCTAATTCAAATTTGAGTTTCATAACTATTATATATTAAGAAAAATATGAAAGCAATCTAACTAAACAGCTAAATGCTTTTTTCTAAAAAATAAACGTTATTTTACAACTCATTAATAGCAAATTATATGAAAACATTCTTCATTTTGATTTTTAGCTTGGTATTTTCATACAGCTTTGCACAATGCGTAAGCGGCGATTGTGAAAATGGAACCGGTAAATTCCTGTTTGGTGATTCAAGTTATGAGGGCGAATGGCAAAATGGAAAGTTTCACGGAAAAGGCGTTTTAACACTCGGCAATGGTGAAAAATTCACTGGGGAGTTCAGAAACAGTTATCCATTCGAAGGTGTGGGATTTGTGAAATTAAATGATGATTTTGACTACAGAGGCTCATTAGTAAATGGTACTTTTCAGGGTAAAGGTGAAATCCTGTACAAAAACGGCAAAAAATTTACAGGAGTCTTCGCAAACGGGAAGATTGACAGCGGACTTGGTTTTATTATCGAAAACGAAAATGAAGCTTACGAAGGTGAAATAAAAAATGGTAAATATAACGGTAAAGGTAAAATTCTCTACTTTAATGGTGACTCATTTACAGGAATTTTCAGCGATGGAAAAATTGTTAGTGGCAATGGAACTGTACTTTTGGACTCATTAACTAAATACATAGGAGCATATGAAAATGGTGTATTTCACGGGAATGGAAATTTCATATATAATAACGGTAAAAAGTTTTCCGGAATTTTCGAGAAAGGCAATCCTGTGAGTGGCATGGGCTATATGAAATATCAAGACGGAGAATTTGAAGGATCGATGAAGAATGGCAAGTGGGATGGACTATGCAAATTTAAATACAGCAATGGAGAAGTCATTAGCGGGCAATATGGCGAAGGTAAAATTATTAACGGTGAAGGTTATTTACGTTTGCCACACAAAAATGCCTACAGAGGAAAAATTGTCAATAACTTATTTCAAGGTAAAGGAATGCTGATTTTTCATAATAATCGTACATTCGAGGGCATATTTGAGAACAGTAAAATTATTAGCGGTTCCGGATTTTTTTTATACGATGACAACACTGAATTCGAAGGAACATTTGTTAACGGAGTATATCAGGGTCAAGGTAGATTTAAAGACTCAAAGGGAAACGAATATAAAGGAAATTTTGTGAACTCAAAATTCAACGGACAGGGAACATATAAACTATCTAATGGAATGACACTGACAGGTACATTCAGCGAAGGCAATATGATAGATGGTGAAATTAAATATCCAAACGGTTACCGATATGTTGGAAAACTTAAAGATGCTAAGTTTAACGGTTATGGTATAGCATATTATGGCGATTACACATACAAGGGAAACTGGGTTAACGGACAAAAATCCGGTGAAGGAAAACTATACACATCCTCCGGCACACTAAAGTACGATGGGCAATGGAAAGACGATAAACCGCTAAAACCAATTGAAAATGTCAGCAGCAATGCATATTACTTTGGAGGGTTAACTGTAATTCCTGCAGAACCCACTCCTCCTCCAACTCCTTTTTATATTTATGATGAAGAAGATGAATGGTGATTTTTTTTGTTATTAAATATTGCACTTCCCGATATGCAAAATTACACCCAAAATTAACAGGCAGGGAGGTGCAATTAAATTATTTTTTTTACAATAAGTAAAAAACTAAGAATTATACAAATACAACTTTAAAGGGAATTTCATAATATTCTTCAATCATAGCAGCTTTCAATAAGATATCCAACTTTATATGAATTCAATGATTTACAGATTTAACTATTTTTTTCATTACCTTTGCAGCTTGAAAATTATTAAATAATATGATTCAAAAAATTCTATCGTTTCCCCTTTCACTTTTAGCTGCCACATGGTTTATTATTGCTATTTGTGTTTTTCATCCTATTCAGTGGATATGCCTTAATTTATTTGGTTATCAGGCACATAAAAAAAGTGTTGACGCATTGGTATTCTTTCTCAATTCTTCACTTTGGTTTCTTTTTTCATATACAAAACCGGAAAACCGCCATTTAATTCCCGAAGGAAAACCATTGATTTTTGTTGCCAATCATCAGGGAACATTCGATATTGTGGGGATGGCGTGGCATTTTCGGAAATTCCACACAAAATTTGTAAGTAAAATTGAGTTATCGCATAAAATTCCGAGCATTTCATTCAATCTGCGTTATGGCGGTTCTGTACTTATCGACCGCAAAGATCCGCGACAGGCACTGCCAGAACTCAAAAAAATGGGCGAATATATTCAGGAACACAAACGCTCTGTAATAATTTATCCCGAAGGTACACGAACCAAAAACGGTATTCCCGGCGAATTTGCAAATAATGGTTTAAAAATTATGTGTAAATATGCTCCCGATGCTTATGTGGTTCCGGTAACAATAAACAATTCATGGAAAGTTTTTCGTTACGGTAAGTTTCCGCTTGGCTTATTTAATCGTATCACATTTACTGTTCATAAACCAATTTCGGTACGCGATACTGACTTTAATACGCTTTTTGATGAAACAGAAAGAAGTATTAAACAGGCCATTTTACCTTCATAATCTGTTTCAATTAGTAACTACTTTGCCCCCCAACCTCTGAAGGGGAGTTCTATAGCGATACATAAAGTCAACTTGTACGTGCGTGTTCTTTTTATTCACATTTAGTTTAAAAACTATCAATTCATAAATTAAAACAGCACTTACAAATACCTTTAGAAGTACAGTGTAGAAACTATAATTATTGCCAATTTACTAATACACAATATGCCTATTTTCAAAACATTGAATTTTTCATTAGTATTAAGTTAATTTTAAAATTCTAATTAACAACATGTTATGATGTTTATGATACGTTTTTACATACTTAACATAATATTTGTATTAAAACGATATAGTTAATAATTATAGACACCAAAATGATTAAAATTACATTTTGACACACACAAAATTCTTATTCATATTTACTATAAGTTTTCTACGAACATTACCAAAAAAAAGCAGCATAAAAGTTGCTTTTTTTTGGTATAATTTATTTCCACAAATTCCGAAAAACTAAAAATCTAAAGTTATTGAGACATTTCTCTTATTTCTTATCTGTGAAAAAATATTTCTAATATTATTTCAGTAGTTCCTCAATATCGCTTTCGAGTTCTGTAGGCTTGGTTTTCGGTGCATAACGTTTTACCGGCTTCCCGTTTTGATCAATAAGAAACTTTTCAAAATTCCACCGAATATCATTTTTACCATCAAGCGGTAAAGAGTTTTTCAAAAACTGATATAAAGAATGTGTATTATCGCCGTTTACTTCAATTTTTTCGAAAAGCGGAAAAGTAATATCATACTTTGATGTACAAAACTTTTCAATTTCTTCGGCCGTACCTGGCTCTTGTCCTAAAAACTGATTGCATGGGAAACCAAGCACAACAAATCCTTTTTCAGAATATTTTCGATACAACTCTTCAAGTCCGGCATACTGAGGAGTAAGCCCGCATTTGCTTGCGGTGTTTACAATAAGCAACACTTTGCCTTTGTAACTTTTCAGCTTTATGTCTTTTCCCTGCAGGGTTTTCAACTTGAAATCATAAACACTTTTATCCGATTGCGAAAATGTATTTACAATAAACAAGGAAAGAAAAAGAAACACTACTATTTTCTTGATCATAATTTATTATTATTTTTGATTATAAGTCCTTAAGTCTTTCGATTAAATTATTAAGTTTTTTTTTTAGCGCTAAAGCCTGAGCAATAGTATCTTCATCGGTCGGCACATCAAGTTTTTTCAGCAATTTATAAGGAATTTCTGCAGCTTCTTCACGCATAAGTTTTCCCTTTTCTGTAAGCGAAACCATAACTTTTCGTTGATCAATTTCAGAAGGATTTCGAAAAATCAATCCCATCAACTCCATTCGTTTCAGCAAAGGAGTTACAGTATTGGTATTCAATATCAACTTCTCTCCTATCTCAATAACGCTCAAAGTTTCATGTTCCCAAAGCACCATCATAACCAGATATTGTGGATACGTTATTCCCAATTTGTCAAGATCATCCTGATAAGCTCGTATTATCAACCTCGATATAGCATAAAACGGAAAACAAAGTTGATTTTCAAGTTTTAATTGATCATAATTCATTGCGTTATAATTTCTGATTTCAAAACAAATATACTACTAAAAAGTTCTGTAACATAAAAAAAAGGTTATTTTTTTGAGGTGCTATTTTTAATTAATCACTTTTTTTATACCATTTTTTAGAGTAATTACATGGAAATTTAACAATAATCCAAGTTTAAAATTACCTAACTTCAAATATGTTAATACTTGAGCTGTATCTACTTCAGTAAATTGTTCAACGGTTTTAATTTCTATTACAACTTTATTATTTACCAATAAATCGATCCTATATCCGTGATCTAATTTTACATCTTTATATATAA
>CAYONE010000130.1:0-7530 GCA_964405245.1 uncultured Paludibacter sp. | reverse complement strand
TTGCTGCAAAGATAATAAATATATACGTCATATCAAAACTAACATAACACTAGTTTTAGGAGTGAAAGATAGTATATAAACTATCAATGCAATAATTAAAAGTATTTTTTTCATCTTTGTATATTTTAATTATAATTGGTAAAATTATTCCAACACTTAGAAGATATAAATATATACTTCATTTTCAAAGCAAAGAACTATTAACTTAGTAAATAAGACATTAAAGATTGAGACACACTTTCCACAAGGTTTCAACAATTAAATGTAACTTACTCTCCAAATTATGTATTGTTGTATCTAAACACATTTTTTTTTCAACTTGAAGCAATTCCCTTCCAAATAAATATCATGATAATACCAATAATAAACATCGCCCAACCTTTGTTTTTGGTTGATTTATCATAGTTACCGAAAGCATAATTAGTTCCTATGAAAATTCCTAAAAGGCCGCCAAGTAATGCGAAAATAAACCCAGCGATAATCCAGCCATTACTTGCTACTTTTTGATTGGTTTTTTGTTCTTCCATGTTTTAAATTATTAGAATTGTTTTTTTAAGATACGACAATTAGTCTTTATTTTTTGAATATATTCTATTTAAGTCAATTAAAATCAATTCATCAACAAATACAATTCTTCACTTTATTGCATAAAAAAAGCGTGGGACATTTAACTGTATCACGCTCCAGAGGCCATCGACAGCCTAACTAGAATAATAAGTTAAAGCCCACGCCGTTTGGCGCAGGCGTTTACTAACTTATTTCCTCTAGTTCAAAAAAGTGTCGATGTTTCTGGAACTGAAATAAAAGCTAACGCTTAGCAAATATGTAAAATCCCGCTGTCGCTACAACGGTTATGGTATTTCTACAGCAGCAAATTTAGAAAAAGTTTTAATTATATCAAAATAAAAACAAAGAAATTCCAAAATTAGGTTCAAACGTCAATTAGAAGTATTCGTAAAGCATAAAGAAGTAATATGTTCAAAAAAAACCTGACAGGTATTTCGTCTCCTGTCAGGTATTTATATTCCGGGATGATAGTTCCGATTCGGACGTTTCGGAACGGAATCCTACTCTGTCTTTATTTGGACAGATTTGGAAATCTATCCTCCCGATCATCGCTTATTGTGGATAGTGTAAGTTAAACGCAGTTCTAATTATCAAAAAAAAACAATCTCAAGCATTTTTTTGTAAATTATCTCTGAATCCCGAATTCCGTTTGCTGTTTCTCAACTTCATCAAGCAGTTTTCTTTTTTGCTCTTCAGTCAAATCATTTTTCAATTGTTTTCTGACGAATTTATTTCCGGTTTTTGTGCCTGCTTGTTGTTCAATATAGTTGAATGAAATATCAACGGGAATGCTTTCAAATTCAATTTCGGTAGCAGCCGGAGCATGTGTACCTTCATATTGCACGTGCGCTTTCACTTTGATTTTTCCTGCCTTTGTGGTGGAGCGAATTAACACCGGCGCTGAGCCCCATTCTACTGCACGCGGATTGGCTCCAATAGTTTGGTCGCCGATAATTTCGCCTTCCCCGGTTATTTCGAAAACGATATTTTCTTTTGCTAAACGACGTACATTTCCGTTATCGTCAGTTATTTCTGCAATTACAACCACAAAATCAGAACCGTCGGCTACTAATTCTTTGCCAAGTTTATCAATTGACAACCGAATTTTGGTGGAACGACGCGAGGGCATTTTCTTCTCGCTGCACACAACTTTTCCATCAATAATTCCTTCGACCAAAAAGCTTACTTTCTGCCAATTTTTCTGTTTGTACGATAACTCACGGGCTTCCCAAAAATCAAACACGTTTTCGAAAACAACCGGAGCGTAAGGAATTTTTCCTTTTTCGCGCACCACAGCTTTTGTTATGGTTTTGCCTTCATAGGCTGTGAGACGCACCGAATCGCAATTACTGAATATAATTATATCTTTATCAGAAAATGGCGAAATTTCGTTCATGATAAAAACCATGGGTCCGGTTTGCACATTTTCAACTTTCAGATGCGGATTCACCTGACTTTTTAACATATAAAAAGCGTACTTCGGCTGTCGGAAAGCATCGAAAATGCCTCCCCAGTAAGGATCGGGATGATAACCGCGCTGATGATCGAAGGGATGCCATTGTGCTCCGCCAACAAATTGTCCGGAGGAGTGATACATTTCTCCAAGAGAGTTTGCCAATGAAAGCGCCTGCACAAGTTGTGGCTTTTCGCCCCAACTGCGACTGGCCCGATTGTTATTGTTGTGCGCGTACCAATCGTCCACATTTTCGCCAAACTCGCGTGTAAAAAGCGATTGTTTTACTTTTCCTTTATCCTCGGGCCAACCATAAACCACATCGTAATTTTCAGCCACACCTTCAGAATGTAAATCGGCAGCAGCACCGGGACGTCCGGGATATGGAAATTCATCTTTGGTAATTTGTAAAGCTTTCATCGAAAAATCAAGCGGGAAACGTGTTTCATTTAAAATGGGCTCCCAAAGCAACACCGAAGGATGATTGCGGTCGCGGCGAATCATTTCACGGGTATAACGATACGAAAGTTCCGCAAAAGCGCTGTCGCGATTCCAGAACTGCCAGCCGGGCGTAGCCACAATCATAAACATGCCCAGTTCGTCACAAGCATCCATAAAGGCCGGATCCTGCGGATAATGCGCGGCTCGTACAATCACCATTCCTGCATCGCGAAGCCGTTTCACATCACGCCATTGTTGTGAATTTGGCAAAGCATTGCCCACGTAAGCGAAATCCTGATGGCGATTTCCGCCGATTAATTGTCCGTAAGGTTTGTCGTTCAGATAGAAACCATCTTTCCCTCTGAATTCAACTTTGCGAATTCCGAGACGAATCATGCCTCCATCAATGGTATTTTTCCCATCTTTCACCAATATATTTAAATGATACAAATACGGATTTTCGGGCGACCAGAGTTGGGGATTTACAACATTTGTTTTTTGTTTAATGGTTTTTGATTCGCCTGCTTTCAATATAATTTTTGAACTTATTGTCTTAAAAACATTTCCTGATTTATCTTTCAGTATAGATTGCAAGGTTACAGTTTGCGGTTTTTTGTCATTGTTTTTCAGTTCAGTATCGATAAAAATTTCGGCGCTTTTTGCTGAAATTTTATCATAATGTACAAAAACGCCACCGCCGGCAACTTTATTGGCTTCAACAGCATCGGTAATTGCAACTTTGTTTTTGCATATCATCCACACATCGCGATATATGCCGCCATGATACGCGAAATCGAGTGTAAGCTGGGTTTTCCCGGGCGGATAACTGCGGTCGTCGCTGTTATCAGCCATTACAGCAAGCAAACAAGTATCGCCTGCCTGCGCTCCGAGTGCAGTCAGATCAATAGTAACAGGCAAATAACCTCCCTTATTTTCTTTCACAAGTTTGCCGTTGAAAAAGAATTTTTGTTTTCCCATGATGGCTTCAAAATGTATCAGCACATCTTTTCTTTTTACATCCGCTGGTACAACAAACTGTTTTCTGTACCATGCAACGCCCTGATAATTACGATTCCCGCTTGCTTCGACAGGCATAAGCTGCACGGTGTGCGGTACGGCTACAACTTCCCACGCTTTATCATCAAAATCTGTTTTTTCAGCGTTTTTCACATCGCCACGCACAAAACGCCAGCCATTGTTGAAGTTATAAATCTGCCGACCGCTGCTTTCGAGCGGGAAAAATCCGGCAACTGAATTTGATGCGGAAATTGGGAAAATAAGAAATTGAGAAAATAAGAAAATAAGAAAATAGCGCGATAATTTTATCAAAAATTGTTTTTGGACTTTACTCATAATTTGGAAATATATAATGGTTGATGTTTTTACATTTAAAATATTTTTGAAATACACTTTTAAAAAAACCATATACAAGACGAAGATTTGAATATAGTTGTAATATAAATGAAGTGTAAATATAAGAATTTTTATGGTTTCCTTTATAGTTAAAAAGGCTGCCGGAGTTTCCCGACAGCCTTTAAAATTCTATTTCCGGATATTCATCAAATCACAATTTTCGCAACTTCGTTATTTACTTTTATCAGATAGATACCTTTTTGTAAATTAAACGAAGTGTTTCCTTCGTTCGATAACAGTTGTTTTACATTTTGTCCGCTGAGGTTGTAAACTGAAATAAGATTACCTGCAGAAGTGTTTTGAACAATAATATCATTTCCGTTAACCGAAATAATCAAGGTTAACATTCCATTTTTCGAAATCCCTGTAATAAATCCGGTATATTCATCACCTCCAATTGTCGGATTTGTTGCGTGTCTTTCATTTCCATCGAAATCAACATTGAAAGGAGCAGGAAGTACTGCAGCGTATTTCAGTCCTTCGTTGTAATTATAATTAGTCTGATTCAGATGTAAATTTGGTGTAGCGCCTGTGGCATCAATAAAAATCGGGCTTAAATCGGCTATCGACAGCAAATCGCCACCTGTATAACTCTGAATGGCAGCCAAATCGACAGCTTCAGCTTTTGAAGTAAATCTGCCAAGCACACCACCGGTTCCATAAGCTACATAATCGTTATTATTTGAAATGAAGTTTGTTAAAGCTGTTGCGCTTCCACCTGTCCCTATAGCATAATGACCAACGCCTGATGCATTTACTCCATTTTTAATTTTATAAGCAGGAGCGCCACTTCCGGTAGTATTTGAACGAGCGTTTACAATCAGATTGTTTTTAACAGTTCTGGTTGGATTAACTGTACTGGAAGTAGCAATACAAATACCCATTGAAGATATTGAATCGCTTAATGCAACGTTGGAGCCACCAATATAAATGGTATTACCAATATAATTAACCTTACATAAATCTGATGCAATTAATGTATCTCTGATGCCGATATAATTTGTTGCTAACATATCTGCATTACCACTTCTATCGTAACCCAACCTGATCATGTTGTTATAAACATTTAATGTGGGCTGCAAACCACCACCTGCACCAGAAACGAGAATCCCGTTACAACCTGTTCCGTACTGACCTAACTTACGGGTTACGTTTGAAGATATATTGTAAATGTTATTGCTGAAAACGTTCATATTAGCAGCACTTACAGTTGGATTTAACTGAATCCCTACTACGTTAACTGATGCTGCATCAAGTCCGGCAATATTATAAATTGAATTTCCGCTTATAGTACTATTGTTTTGAGCTCCACAAAAAATTGCACCACCCCAATTTATCTGAGTATCATTTGCACGCCCGTTGGTAAATACCATATCGCAAATTTCATTACCTGTAATAGCTACAGGACAAAGCACTGCAGTATGAACCCATATTCCATGATTATATGTCTGTGTTGTTGTTTGTTGAGCGTGATATATATTATTAATTTTATTATTTGAAATGGTTAATGAAGTTGCCGCATTTAGTGCAGGGTTCACATTGATACCATAATTTGAGCGGCTCAAAAAATTCTGAATGGACATGGAAGTTGGAGCAACTCCAATCGCGTTATTTCCTATCTGATTTTGATCAATAAATATTTTAGATGCTGCTGTACCTAAAATGTTAATCCCTACAAATGATGCTGTTTGAACAGTTGTGTAATCTTTAAATAAGTTAACTGTAATGCCACCAATATAGTTATTTGAAATTATAACATCGCCCCCTGTAAGCGAGTTGTAAATAACACCAGAAAAAGCAGCACTAGACTTAGTTGCACAGAATTTAATTGAAGCATTTGCTCCTACAGCATCAGGTGTCATATCGCCAATTATGTTTGGAGCAAGTGTTGCAGCTTCAGTAATGCCTGTTATAACTTTTCCTCCATTAATAAAGATACCTGAACTTTGATAAGTTTGAGCTACCTGTGAGTGGCTCAGTATCATTAAATTTTTTATGGTATTTCCAAATATACGACTGATTCCAGAAGCAGAAGTAGAAAGATAAATAGCATTAAATGATGTATTGTTTCTAATGTCGGCAGTATAATGAGATCCGCCACAATTGGGAGCTGAACCACCTATAAAGTTATTTTTTACAACAAAACCATAACCTGTTTCTGATGTATTAACTATTGCTATGGCAGATGTTCTTGCATTGTTGTTATTTGTAAATCCTAAATATGAATGTTCATAAGTTTTGTAGAAACTATTACCTGAAACTGTGCAATTACTGTTATAGTCATACATTAACACTCCAACTCCGGTTGATGGAATTGTTGTATTTTTATTCATATCATAGGGATAATAATCGTAAATATTATTGTTCGAAACTACAATATTTGAATTTGGAGCCGTAGATGAACCTAAAGATAATACAGATACAGTTGGAGTTCCTTTTATGTTATCCAGAGGTCCAACATCACAATGATCTAAGGTTACATTGTTACATCCTGCTGCAAAAGTTACAACTCCCATAGTTGGAGCATTAGTAGTTCCTGAACTTTTATAGTTTTCATTGGTGGCACCTTTCAGATTTAAATGTTGAATAGTAATCTGACTACTGTTTGTTATTCGTAAAGCAGACGTTTTTCTCAAATGTCCAGCAGTACTGAATGTATTTCCTATACACGTATCAGCTCTTAAAGTAAGTACCGGAGCTCCTTCACCGTTAACCCTTCCATCAATTGTTACATACTGACAACCATCAATTTTCCAGACATAACCAGCAATTGTGTCGTTTCCGGCTACAGTAAGCAACCCTTGCGGTCTTATTATAACAGTATTTGTTGCACTGGCGCCATCAATAGCAGTAATGTCATCCGAAGTTTGCGCATAATCAGTAGTAAGCTCAATAATTAAAGGTTCAGTGATAGTTCCTACACCTGTAATTGCCGCGGCAATTGATGTGTAATCTCCCGTAGCGCCAACTGTAACTGTTGTTATTGGCGTAGGTAAAACAGCATTTGCATTTACCAAACTAAGTATAAATGCAACCAAAAAAGTAAAAATTCTTGTTTTCATGCGATTCTTTGATTTAAAGTTTGTAATAGAAAAATGATACATTTATAATGTTAAAGACGAATCAGTTTATTGTTTGTAACGTATTCTGTATTTTAACTTTAAAAATAATTGATATAATCAATTCAAGTCACTATTTATAAGCATGAAAGCATTAAAAAGCCCGAAATAATGTTCATGTTATTTCGGGCTTTTCATAGAAATCTGATTGAAAAAACTAAAGACTATCTTTTATTTTCTGAATCATTTCTTCATATTCTGCCTCAGATAAATATATCTTCTGCGGATTCATTTCAATTACACCGCCAAAATTATAGCCACCCGCATATTTCGGAACCAAATGAAAATGCAGGTGAGAAATTTTGTCGGCAAAAGCGCCATAATTAATTTTGTCGGGATTATATGCTTTTTGTACGGCATTGGCAGCCTGTGAAACATCCTGCATAAACAAGTTTCTTTCTTCTTCCGAAAGTTCATGAAACTCAACTCCATGATTATTGTAAACCACATTAACCCTGCCGGGATGCGATTGCTCTTTGAACAGAAAAAGTTGTGAAACCTGCAGGTCGGCTATTTTAATCATTAATTCATGCAGAA
>CAYONE010000129.1:0-8075 GCA_964405245.1 uncultured Paludibacter sp. | reverse complement strand
ACAGAGTTATTTTTCTAATAATCAGAGATTTAACATAAAGATTAACGAACTATTGACTTAACAATAATAAATTATTAACCACATAAGTACACATAAGGAAGAAAAAAATCATAAACATGTTACTAAAAATGCATTTTCTTTGTTGATAATTATTTCTAATGTTGACTAAAGTGTACTTATGTTGTTCAAATAACTTTAATAAAATTGTTTGTATTTAATTTAGTAACGTAGAATTAATATAGTTTTGATTTAAAAAATTGCCTGTGAATTAATTACTGGCAGTTTTTAATATTAAACATCACATAATTTTATAAATCAAGTTTGTACATCAATACTCAATTAACCATTAAAATTCTGCTTTTTCAAAACTTCCTTTCCGCTTTTATAACCCAATTCAAAAATCTCCCGACCTTTATCAACGTCAAAAGTATCGTAATTAGCCATGTCTACAGGTTCAATTAGCACATCGCACAATTCCTTATCGGTCAGAATATTTGCTTTAAACATAAAATGATAAGTTCTTGAAGCTACATTCATAAGGTTTAGTTTGTATTTGTCGGCTACCATTGGGCTTGCGTTTATTCCGATTGTTCGTTCGCAATCATCTTTAATAACCGATACAGGAAAATTTTTCAATACACCGCCGTCCACATAATGTACACCATTTATTTTCTTTGGACTGAAAAGTATGGGTATGCTGCTCGATGCAACAATGGCTTCAACCAGATTACCACTTTCAAAAACAACGCTTCGTCCTTTGTCTAAATCGGTTGCTACTATTTTAAGTGGAATTTTTAGGTCTTTGAAGTTTTTTGCGCGTAAAGTTTTTTTTAAGAATGCTTCGAATGCATCTATTCTGAAAAATCCGGTTTCAGGAATTTGTATATTAGTCATTTTTCTGAAACTTATATCTTCAAATAATGCAGCAATTTCGTCGGGCGAAAATCCATCGGCATATAAAGCACCCACAACAGCCCCTGCACTCACACCCGCAATAATTTCAGGAAAAATCTTGTATTCTTCCAATGCTTTGAGCACTCCTGCATGGCACAAACCTTTTATACCTCCTCCGCTAAGCGCCAATCCGGTTTTGTATTTTTTACTTTCAGATATAGCTGTTAGTATCATAATAATTTTTTAAAATAAGATTAAAAAATTGGATAATTCTGTTTAATAATTTGCGAAATTACTGATTAATGTCCATTTCTTAAAGCAAATGAATACAATAATGATTTTTAGTTATGAATTTTTTGAAGAAATATTTATCACATTCTATTTTGAAATTTTTTCAAAAAAAATACTTTCTACAACTGCAATAGTCTTGTAGAAAGTATTTTTCAATAATATGCAATTTTGATATTATTTTAATTTTCTAAGATTCTTAAGTTCATCATTGGTTGCTTTTTTCAAACTTATTGCCACACCACCTCCGGCAGCAAGTTTTTGTTTAAGAACCGATTTCGAATTTACTAAAAATTTACTTATCTGATAAGCCATTGGGTTTTCTTTCCAGTGAGCATTTGGCGCATCGGCATAAATTGTAGCAGTAAACCATGTTTTTTCTTCCAGATAATTAAATGGAATTGTGGCGGTTCTTGCGATTTCGTCAGTTATGGCACCAATAAACCAATTATCAGTATTTTTTGCTTTTCGGGCTACAGTTATATAATCGCCGGGTTCAGCTTCAATATAACGAGAGTCGTCCCAGTCAACCGCCACATCTTTAATAAATTGAAAAGCATCCAAACGTTTTTCGTAATTTTCAATTACATCAGCAGCCATTTGCAAAGGACTATACATGGTAAGATAAAGCGCAAGTTGTTTAGCCAGAGTAGTGTGAACCTGTCTTTGATTGCCTTGTTGATAATGACTCATTTTAATTTCGAAAATGCCCGGCGTGTAATCCATCGGACCGCCAAGCAGTCTGGTAAATGGCAAAATAGTTTCATGTTCAGGAGGATTTCCTTCGCTCCATGCATTAAATTCGTTTCCGCGAGCAGCTTCGCATGCCAACCAATTTGGGTATGTCCGGTGTAAACCCGTGGGTCGTACCGACTCATGCGAGTTAAGCATCAATTTGTTTTCCGCCATTTTTTCAGCTACTCTTACATAATGATTTACCATCCATTGTCCGTCATGTTTTTCGCCGCGAGGTATAATCCAACCAACATAACCTGTTTTCACGGCTTCGTAGCCATGCTTTTTCATCAATTCAATGGCTTTGTCAATATGTCTTTCGTAATTTGTAACTGCCGACGAAGTTTCATGATGCATAATTAATCTCACACCTTTTGAATGCGCATAGTTATTCAACATATCAATGTCAAAATCAGGGTAGGGCGTTACAAAATCAAAAACTTCTTCTTTCCAGTTTCCTGCCCAATCTTCCCAACCAACATTCCAACCTTCAACAAGCACACCCTGAAAGCCATGTTTTGCAGCGAAATCGATATAACGTTTTACATTTTCATTTTTTGCTCCATGTTGAGGAAGTGGTTTCAAAGCTATCCAGTCAGTGTTTTTTAATCTGATATTAGGCTCGTGAGCATAATTCCACGACCAATAATCGGGCAGATGCATTCCCCACCATATTCCAATATATTTTTGGGGTTTAATATATTCGGTATCTTTAAATTTTGATGGTTCATTAAGATTTAGAATCATTTTTGAAGCTAATATATCTGTAGCTTTATCACTTACAATAATGGTACGCCATGGTGTTTTATGTGGAGTTTGCATAAATGCTTTAATTCCATTTGCATCGGGTACAAGCGCTGAGGTTAAAACAAAATTTTTCTGATCGATAAGTAGTTGCATTGCTGAATAATCAACTAATGCCGCTTCAAAAATACTAATATATAAACCTTCGGAAGTTTTCATTAATAAAGGTGATTGCACAGCATTTTTCGCAAAAAATCCGTGAGTTCCAATACCTGAACCATCTACTTTGGATGCATCAACATCTGATAATTGCGTTGTTGTGTAGAAATATTCATTTGTGTCATAGTCGCCGGGAATCCAGAATGCTTTATGATTACCCGTTAATGCAAACTCTGTTCGCTCATCAATAATCTGAAAATAATTTAAATTAGGTTGTTTCTCAAATTCGTATCTGAAACCGAGTCCATCGTTAAACAACCTAAACCTGATTTTTATATTCCGATTTTCTTGTTTTTGTGTTAGTGTTACAACTAATTCGTTACATTGGTTATGAATTTCGCGTACTTCTCCCCAAACAGGAGTCCACTTTTCGTTTATTTCAGAAATTTTTGTTTCTAAAATACTGAAACCTGAAGTTAAATCAGGCTGCTTGTTCAGTATATGTCCAAGTCGAGATGGTTTTATCACAGTAATGTTTTTATATTCAAGACTGTAAACAGGCTCGCCAGAAGCGTTAACTTCGAATAGTAATTTTAACTTCTGATTGGGAGAAAAAATTGTTTGAGAATTTACTCCGGAAAAAATCAGTATAACTGCAAAATATAAAATGAATCTTTTCATGAAATAATAGTATTAATTGTTGGATTTGCAAATTTAAATTTTTATCTCTGCAATTATTATGGTTTCAAATTTTATTTAATATAACCAAACCGCAAACGTTTGTGAAATGATTTTTTATTATTGATACAAAAAACTCAAATTGCTTAGAACTTTTTATACTTCTAAGTGTTTTGTTGATGTAATTTACTTATATCGTTGTAAATAAATAAAAAAATATTGATTTATTTCTGATAATATACTTCATAATTGAAAAAAAATACCGAAATTTGCAACCTCAAAATGTTTATATAACACTTTAGTAATGAAAAGTAATGAAAATCGGTACGGCAAATCAGGACCTACTACCGGCCGCGATGGTAAAAATCCTGAAAGAAAAGATGTTAAATCAATTTTAAAAAACTCGGGTAGAGTTAACAGATTTAATTCAGATAACCCACAAGACCAGAACTACAACATGGATCAAAAACCTTCATTTAGAAGAAGAGATGATGCATCTCAACCACATTCCGAACAAAATTTCAATTCCGACAGATTCAACAAAAAACCTGGTGTAGGTTATGGAAGATCGGCAAACCGTTCTGAACAAAACTTTAACAGACCTGACAGAATTAACAGGTCTGATAGCTTTAATCCTGAAAGAAGAGATCAGAGAGATCAGAGAGATCAGAGAGATCAGGACAGAAATGCTACTAAACGTCCCAGATTTAAAACTACTCAGGATGGAGTAAAAAAATATCAACCACTTGATGAACGAAGCGGAAGATTACATTTTCGTAAACCCGGAGAAGAAAGTCAATTTATTGAAACCCGTTTCGATAACAAGAAAGATGGAGTAAAATTCAGAAAACCTTTCCAAAAGAGAGACGGGCAGTACAATCCAAATGCAAAGTACAGTCAGAAAAAGCAAATCGAATACAAGAAATCTTATGTTGATTTGTCGAAACCGGTAAGACTCAATAAGTTTCTTGCAAACGCTGGAATTTGTTCCCGTCGCGAAGCCGATGAGTTTATTCAGGCTGGTGTTATTTCCGTAAATGGTGAAATTGTTTCACAACTTGGAACAAAAGTAATGCATTCCGATCGTATTATGTTCCATAATCAGTTAGTACGTTCTGAGCGTAAAGTTTATATTTTGCTCAACAAACCTAAGGATTGTGTTACAACTGTTGAAGATACACACGACAGAAAAACTGTTCTTGATATTGTAAAAAATGCTTGCAGTGAGAGAATTTATCCTGTTGGACGTCTCGACAGAAATACTACCGGAGTTTTGTTGTTGACAAACGATGGAGATTTAGCTTCGCAACTAACTCACCCAAAATATGATAAAAAGAAAATTTATCATGTATCATTGGATAAACCACTTGAAGTTGCCGATTTTGAAACTATTTTAACAGGTGTAGTGCTCGATGATGAAAAAATTGCTGCCGACGAACTTAGTTTCGTAAAAGATGATGACCTCAAACAGGTAGGAATTGAAATTCACTCTGGTCAAAATAGAGTTGTACGACGTATTTTTGAAAAACTTGGATATAAAGTTGTTCGTCTTGACAGAGTTTACTTTGCTGGTTTAACCAAAAAAAATATACCTCGCGGAAAATATCGTTACCTGACTGAGAGAGAGGTTAATATGCTTAAAATGGGCGCATACGAATAATTCACTACAAATTCAATTAATAAAACTCCTTTACATTTTTTATGTAAGGGAGTTTTTTATTTAGTCCTGAATTTGTACTTTTGCTATATATATTTGTTCAATAATTATGCTTCATTTTCTTTACGATTTATTTTATGTCAAAAAGATTAATAAATCTTTATCAATTTATTTTGTAATTAAATGATTTATTGATGTTTAATTTGAATGTTTGTTTACCTGATAACTATAGTGAATTAAAGGCACATTTCTTATACGCGATTCAAAAATGAAAATAGTAATTGCAGGCGCTTCCGGCTTTATCGGTAAATATATTTCTCAGCAATTTTTATTGCAAGGCGATGATGTTGTGCACATTTCACGCCATTCAATTACGAATAATTGGACTCCAGAACATCTTTTAACAACGATTAATGGAGCTGATGTACTTATAAATCTCGCAGGAAAAAATATCAATTGTCGTCATAATAAAAAAAACAAAGAAGAAATTATAAATTCACGTTTGAGTTCAACTCGTTTGCTTTCCGATGCTGTAAGTAATTGTGAAAATCCACCAAAAGTTTGGATTAATGCAAGCGCATCAGGTCTTTATAACCATTTTGTTCCTGAAGCTCACACAGAAGATTCTTTGCTTTTTGCCAATGATTTTTTGTCGAACGTAGTAAAAAAATGGGAAAAAATGTTTTTCTTCCAGCAACATTCTCAAACTCGAAAAGTTGCACTGCGGTTTTCAGTAGTTTTGGGTAAAAATGGTGGTGCATTAAAACCCCTCATTTCGCTTACTCGTTTAGGGTTAGGAGGCAAACAAGGTAGTGGAAAACAAATTTTTAGTTGGATTCATTTAGCAGATGTTTTTCGCATGGTTGATTTTATTATTAAAAGTAATGATATTCAGGGAGTTATTAATTGTACCGCACCACTTCCTGTAACAAACGATTATTTGATGAAATCTTTACGAAATAAATTACGGGTAAAATTGGGTTTGTGTGCCCCCGAGATTTTTGTAAAAATTGGGACATTCATTATTGGTACAGATTCGAAACTTGTTTTGGAAAGTACAAATGTAATTCCACATAGAATTAGTAAGTATGGTTTTAATTTTCAGTTTGATAATATTGAAGATGCATTAGACGATTTGTTGTAAATAAGATTTACCAAAGTTTATTACCATTTATGAAAAAAAAATCCCCTTTTCGTATAATACTTAAATTTATTTTAAGAATAATAGCATCATTTTTTCTCCTTTCGTTAGTATGGGTAATTTCACTGAGATTTATACCTGTTTATTATACACCTTTAATGCTAATCAGGTCAATAGAGTCAAATTCCGAAAACACAAAATGTAAGATAAAGAAAGACTGGCAACCAATTGAAAAAATTTCTAAAAACATGATTATGGCTGTGGTTGCCTCGGAAGATAATCTTTTTTTGGAACACAATGGTTTCTCATTTGATGATATAAAAAAAGCATACAACCATAATAAAAAAGGAAAACGCGTAAGGGGTGGAAGTACAATTTCGCAACAAACCGCTAAAAATGTTTTTCTATGGCCCAAACGTTCTTGGGTACGTAAAGGACTCGAAGCTTATTTCACTGTTCTAATAGAATTTTTCTGGAGTAAAGAAAGAATAATGGAAGTTTATTTAAATATTATTGAAACCGGACATTGCATTTATGGAGTGGAAGCTGCATCGCAGGAGTATTTTAATAAAAGTGCAGCAAAACTCACTAAAAGCGAAGCGGCGCTTATAGCAGTATGCCTACCAAATCCACGAAAATATAATCCTGCGCACCCGTCTTCATATATAAGTAAGCGAAGAAATCATATAGTTAGTTTGATGAGGAAAATTTCACCTGTGAATTTTGATGAAAAATCAACCAGCAATAAAAAATGATTATTGATAACATATCAAAAAATGATATACGTATAATTAATGATTACAATGAATAATACAATTGAATTTACCGATTGGGGAATAATTGAATATAATCTTGCCTGGGTAGAGCAGGAAAAACTTTTTGCAGAAATTATAGAAAATAAAAAATCAAATAATATTACAACGAACATATTGGTTTTTTGCGAACATCCTCATGTATATACACTCGGAAAACATGGCAACGAACATAATTTACTGCTAAATTATATTCAACTACAGGCTAAAAATGCACAATTTGTACAAACAAACCGTGGTGGCGATATTACATACCATGGGCCGGGTCAACTTGTGGGATATCCGATTTTTGATCTGGCAAATTTTAATATTGGTCTTAAAAAGTATATTTATTTGCTTGAAGAATCAATTATTAGAACTTTGTCTGAATATTCCATTTCCGCTCAGCGACTTGATGGCGCAACAGGAGTTTGGCTCGATATAGATACACCACGTTGTCGTAAAATATGTGCGATAGGTGTAAAAAGTTCAAGATTTGTAACTATGCATGGTTTCGCATTAAATGTAAATACAAATCTCGAGTATTTTGGGCACATCAATCCCTGCGGTTTTGTCGATAAAGGTGTTACATCTATGCAAGCAGAGTTAGGTTATGAAGTCGATTTTGAAGATTTAAAACTAAAACTGAAACAACAAATTATTCATTTGTTCCAATCAATATTGTAGTTACCTATATAATATGGAGATAAATCTTATTTTGATTTTGAAATTTCTAAACCAATACTCCAATTTATTATTTAATTATCGATAGTAAATTCATTTGTCTATAAAGTATTTTTATCGATAATAATCCATTCAGACCACACATTTTTTTAATTTTAAACCCCTTAAATCGGTTCAATATAAATTTATTTAAAGTGATAAATACTTTATATATAATGATGTAATAAATATTTTAAAAAAATATTGGGTTTTTTCCACAACAATCCATTGTAAAATAAAAAAAAGTATCTACCTTTGCACCCGC
>CAYONE010000128.1:0-8080 GCA_964405245.1 uncultured Paludibacter sp. | reverse complement strand
TTTTGTATTCATTATAACTAACTGGTAATCAGCTATAAAGATACAAAATTTCAAGTTCTTTACCAAATGATAACTATTTTGTTGATTATCAAATAATTATATCGCTATATAATTTTAGTCATGTACTAAACTAATTATTAATCAAATAAAGCTGTCTACTCATACTTTTCGGAGTGGACTCATGATTAGAAATTATATAAAACCAGAAAAATAAATTATAATTACAGTCTAAAAAAATGAGAAAAGAAAGCATCATCTTCGGTATTTTATTTGTTCAGTTATTTTTTGTATTTCAGGTTAAATCGGCAACTTTCCGTACTGATTCATTGTATTCAAAATGGATTATTGATTCGCGCATGGGCGATTTTAGAAATAAAACAACAACACAACGGTTTCTAACACCAACGACAACCCGTAATGTAACTTGGGATTATGTGCCCGGATTAGTTGCAAAAGCCATTATAAAAGCATACGAACAATATAAAACCGACTCCAGGTGTGCTTATTATTTTACAGGTATTCAGGATTATGCTGATAATATTACAATGTCGCTTGGTCAAAGCAATATTGATGATTTGAATGCAGGAAAAATATTCTTCGAATTATATCGTATCGCAACTGAGAAAGGTCAAACTTCTAAAGCAACAACTTATAAAACTAAAGCAACAACATGTAGGAATACCCTTAAAAACAATCACTATAGAATTGGAGGTAGCAATTCTACAGTTACTACAAATATGGGTAAAAATGGATTCTGGCATAAAGCATCATACGTTGATGAGATGTGGTTGGATGGTTTATATATGGGACCTGCTTTATATGCCGAATGGCAGGGGAATTTTGGTTTGGAGCTTGGAACAACAGATAATACCCAGTCATGGGATGATATTGCTTTACAATTTGATACAATTTTTAAACACACCTGGGATCCGGTAAAAAAGCTAAATTACCATGCCTGGTCGGCAAAACCAAGTAACGATACTTATTGGGCAAATCAGACAACAGGCACTTCTGCTGAATTCTGGGGACGTGGTATGGGCTGGTTTTTTGCTGCATTGGTCGATGTTTTAGAATATATGCCATCCTCACATCCCGGCTATACCCGGCTTGTCGGATATGTAAATCAGGTAGCCGATGGACTCAAAGCCAGGCAGGATGTTTCTTCTGGATGCTGGTATCAATTGTTGCAATATGATAACACACTAAAAGGAACAACTTGTAATATATATAATTATCTTGAATCTTCTGCATCAAGTATGTTTGCTTATGCTTATCTAAAAGGTATGCGCTTGGGTGTTCTCGATAAAGCTATTTATGGTTCTATGTCAGATAAGGCTTATAAAGGTATTATTTCAAACTTTGTTGTTGAAGAATCTTTCCCTGGAAAAATTAAATTAATACAAAGTTGTACATCTGCAGGTTTAGATAATACAGCAAGAAAAGGAGATGCTAATTATTATCTTTGTGGATCCGATGTGGGGATAAACAATGATACTGAAGGAAAAGTACTAGGTCCTTTTATAATGGCAAGTTTGGAATATGAAAAAGTTGCTGTGAATTTTTCTACTCAGCCAACTGACAATCAAACAGAATGTATTGGTGGTTCATTAACCCTGGGAACAGTGGCGGCATCTAATACCACTTCATATCAGTGGTATTCAAATACAACAAAATCAAATACAGGTGGAACGTCAGTAGGTTCTACTAACGGAGGAAATACTGCAACTTTCACACCAACTTCAACAACTGCCGGAACATTTTATTATTATTGTGTTGCAACAAACGGAACTATCACCACCGCTTCAAACGCTGTACAAATAACAATTAATCCTGCCACTACTATTTCAGGTCAATCAACATCCGGAGCGAGTTATGTTCAAAATGCGTCATCTAATGCTTTAACAGTAACGGCTGCCGGTACAGGCACATTGTCATACCAATGGCGTAGTAGTAAAGATGCTTCAACTTCCACTTCGGGCGATGATGTGAATGTGGGAACCAATAGTAATAGTTTTACTCCCTCTACAGCTACAGTTGGCACTAAATATTATTATTGTGTTGTAAGCGGAACCTGCGGTAGTGCAACAAGTGCCATTTCGGGAGCAATAACCATAACCTCACCTTGTGCAGCGCCTGTATTTACTACTCAGCCCATCGACAATCAGTCGGAATGTATTGGTGGTGTTTTAACTTTAGGCACTGTTACAACAGATGACATTACCTCTTTCCAATGGTATTCAAATATTACTAAATCAAATACAGGTGGTTCCTCTGTTGGCGCTACAAATGGAGGTAATACTGCAACATTTACTCCACCTTCAGGTACTGCGGGTACATATTTTTATTATTGTGTTGCTACAAGTTCCGGATGCTCTGCAGCTTCTAATGCTGTTCAGATAACAGTGAATCCGGCCACAGCAATTCTGTCTCAATCTACTTCTGCAGCCAGTTATGCACAAAACACCACAGCAACTGCTTTAACTGTTACGGCAGTTGGTACAGACCTTTCATACCAATGGTACAGTAGTCCCGACGAATCTACAAGTACACCAACCGGTGACCTTGCTGTAGGAACAAATAGCAATAGTTTAATACCTCCCACAACAACAATTGGCACGATGTACTATTATTGTAAAGTAACTGGCGGTTGTGTGCCGACAACCATTACAAGTAATATTTCAGGGGCCATTACAATAACAACTCCTGCGCCAACTATTTCATTGACAAGCGGAAGCGCTACCCAAAGTTTGAAAGTAAATAATGCGATTACAAATATTGTATATACTATAACCAATGCAACCGGTGCAACTGTTTCAGGTTTACCAACCGGTTTGAGTGGTAATTATAGTAACGGAACTTTCACTATTTCAGGAACTATAGGTTCAGGAGTAACTCCCGCTGCATATTACTTTACAGTAACCGCTACAGCACTTGCAGGGTATGTTGGAAGTAACGTAACTTCAACCGGTATTATAACAGTTCAGCCGAATATCATAAACATTCTTTACCTGACTGCAGCAGCAACTTTATCAGAATATGACACTCAATTGTATCCTAATTTAACTGGAAATTCAAGCTACAACGTAACACAACAAGCTGTAAAATCATCTGCACAAAGTTATTCTGCTTATTCTGCTTATGATTTAATCATTATCAGCGAAGATATTAATAGTGGAAATGCTGAAATTATAGGTTTAGAAACTATTGACAAGCCTATTTTAAGTTTAAAATCATTTGTATATAAATCAACCAGCTGGAATTGGGGAACTCCAGATAATGGGTTAGCCAATAATGGAACGGTTACAGTTAAACAACCTACTCATCCAATTTTCGATGGAATAACATTAACTAATGGCACACTTGATTTACTTAGCAATGCTGCTGCCAAAGGAGTGCAACCTGTAGATTTAATTAATATTGGAGGTATTAACGTAGCGCTTGCTCCGAAAAATGCTTCTCCATATGATTTAGCCGTTGCAATTCACGATGTTCCTGCAAGTGTACGCGGAGTTGCTAACTCAAAATTTTTATTGGTAGCTATACAGGATGCCAGTTATGGTAAAATGACAGCAAATGCACTCACATTATTTAATAATGCCATTGATTACCTGGTAAATCAACCACAATTTTTGCCCCAACCCTTATATGTTCGTAACACTAACGGTAGTTGGGAAACTTCAGGTGATAATGTCAACTGGTCGCAGGATGTGGTTATACCTTCACCCACAGTTACTAATGGGTTAACTGTTTCGAATTCCATTGCTTTTACCTTAAGCAATAATACAACACTTGCGAATTTAACCATTGCATCAGGTTCTGCTTTAACGGTTCCTGCCGGCAAACAACTTACTGTTACATCTTCGATGACGAATAGCGGTACACTTAGTTTATTATCGGATGCAACAAATGGCACTGCCACAATCATTACACCTGAAAATAGCACTGTTAACGCAAATATAAATCAATATTTAACCTATGAAGCAACAGGACGAAACTGGTATATCAGCAGTCCGGTTACAGGCGCTACAAGCAATGTAGTGAAAAGCAAATCGGGGAATCAGCTTTGGAGTTACACCGAAGCTAATACAGGTACAGTGCTTTGGAATGAAATTACAAACACTACTACACCGCTTAACTTAATGCAGGGTTATATTGCCAGATTAGCAGCTAACGATGTAATTACTTTCTCGGGACAAATAAATACCGGTTCAAAATCAATTACAGGCTTAACCCGTAGCGGACAGGTTTCTAAAGGGTTTCATCTGCTTGGAAATCCTTATCCATCGTATGTAAGCTGGGCCGATGCCGATAAAACAAATTTATCGAATACAATATGGTACAGAAGTAAAAGAACCGGAACGTATGTTTATCAGACATATAATGCTACCGAAGATGGAATTACTGCCAACGGAGGTACTGAACTTATCCCACCCATGCAGGCATTCTGGGTGCAGGTAACAACTGAACCGGGTTCACTTACTTTTAATAATAATATGCGTTCGCATCAGGATCAGAGTATTGCAAACAACCGACTGAAAGCGCCAAAAGCAAGCTCAAATAAACTACTGCGTTTAGAAGTATCAAATAATGAAAATGCTGACGAAACAGTAATTTATTTCAACGAAAATGCTTCCAATGAATTCGATAAATTTGATTCGCCTAAATTGTCGAATAATAACACTGCTGTACCTGAAATTTTTACTTCGGTAAATAATCAGCAGTTGGTTATTAATGGTTTAAATAATATTGATGATAATCAAACTGTTTCGCTTGGATTTTTCACCCTATCAGCAAATACATTCAGTATTAAAGCAAGCGAGCTTAAAAATTTCGATTCAGATACACGTGTATTTCTGAAAGATAAGGTGCTGAATGCAGAATTTGATTTGACCGAAGGTTTAAGTTATAATTTCTATTCAGATTTAATGAATAATGCTTCGCGGTTCGATATTATGTTCCGTGCTGCATCTGATTATAGTGCAATTGAAAAGATCAATGACAATAACATTCAGGTATATCAAAATCATCATAAATACATTGTGGTTAAAAGCAAAGAAATTTTTAACGGAAATGTAACGGTTCATAATATTTATGGACAAACAATTATTTCATTACCTGTTTCAGGAAGTAATACACAGATAAATCAGGTACTGCCATCAGGAATTTATTTTGTAAAATTGAACGGTAACGGACAAAGTGCAACAAAGAAGGTTGTGGTGAATTAAGGTAATGGATCGTAAAGTTCCGAAGCGTCGGGAGAAAGTTTGAATAATTGAAAAAATAAAAACAGGCAATTATGAAAACAAATAATATCAGAAAAGAATCAAGTAAGAAAAATACTTTTCTCTGGTATTTGAAATATTTCTGATAACCTCACCCCAGCCCTTTCCTTTAGGAGGGGGGCAGAAGAGGGGGCATGAGAGGGAACGAGCGTATATCAGCAGTTCTGAAACATTGGAGCTTTGTAAGAAAAATATTACATGACCTGTGAGGTCGGAATACTTGTCAGGTCGATTCGGCAATGCCGGTATTTTTTTGCAGCCAGACATTTGGTGTGAGTCCGGTAACTTTTTTGAAAGCAGCATGGAAGGCTGATGAGGAAGCAAAACCGGCATTTTTGCCGATACCCTCGATGGAAACATTACGAAATTTGTCGGACGCAAGCAGTTCGATGACGTACTGCACACGCAGTTGGTTTTTCAGTTCGGTAAATTTGGTGTTCATTACCTCGTTGATGCAAAACTGCACCTGATGTTGGGGAGCGTTAAGTTTTACACTGATATCGTGTACCGAAAAGTCCCGATTCAGGTAAGGCTTCTCCTCGTGAAGATATGCATTAATGCGTTCGGATAATAGTTTCATATTCTCGTTTTCAGTTTTGGACTGAGTGGCAGGAGAAGTATTGGTTTTTTTGTTTCGTGTGATTTTTTCGTTTGCAGACAGACTTTTCAAATCAGCTACACCTATACCATACAAAATAGAAGGATTAAAGATGATAAACAGCGGCACTATCAGATACAGGTAAGTTACTGCATGCAAAATAATGTTTATCTCATCCATAGCCTCGTTATAATTGACTGCTTCAGCTAAAACTTTTAAAATAAAAAACTGTAAAATAAAATGAAAAACAAGAAATACCAGCATAATGCCCGTTGCAACCAGGGTAGAACGCAATCTTGTCTGTAAAAGTAAACCGGGCTTTCTGAAATTACGTACAGCTTTGACTAAAAGCACCATTGAAGCCACAAAGTAAATCAGCAACTGCATAGGACGTACAAACTGATTGATTTGATGCGGGTAAAAGAGCATAAAATCGTAGTTCATATACGCTTCTATATTGCACATTACACTTTGGGCAATGGAATACTTGTACGACCACGAAGTAAATAAATACGGTATAATAGCAATAAAATTGATGAGAAAGGGCAGAAAATGCAGCCAGTCGTATTTACGGAGACGTGGATTTTCGCTTATACAACCCCTGATATAAAAATAGAAAAATACCGGACTGAGATATTGCAGCGGAGCAAAATTATTAAGCAAAACAGCCAGCAGACCCACATTTCCGCCAAAGAAAAAGAGAGAAGCAGTAATGTTATAAACGGAAAAAAGTATCAGGAATAAACTTAAGGGGAGTTCTATAAATTAAAATTTTGATATTCAAATAATTATATGTATTTTTGTGTAATAAAATTATAAAAAAATGAACAGTCAAAAATACAAAACGACAGGCAATAAATCATTATTTGACCAACAATTTACAGCAGAGAAGTTGGAAGAAATTGGTAATCCATTGGCAATGGTTAGCAAAGTTATTGATTTTGAAATGTTTAGAAGTTTATTAGAATCAAAATTGCTCAACACAAACAAAAAGAATAATGCAGGAGCAAAACCATTCGATGTAGTTTTGATGTTCAAAATCTTGATTCTACAACGATATTACGGTCTGGGCGACAAGCAGGTACAGTATCAAATATTAGACAGAACAAGTTTTAAAACATTCTTAGGTTTGGAAACAGGCGATATAGTTCCAGACGAAAAAACGGTTTGGGCATTTAGAGAAAACCTCACAAAAACCGGTCTTGCAGAAGATTTGTTCAATGAATTTAAAAGTTTTTTAGAATCAAAAGCCTTGATTTTAAACGAAGGACAAATGATTGATGCCAGTTTTACGGTATCCCCCCGCCAACGCAATACACGTGAGGAGAATGAAAAAATAAAAAATGGAGAAGGCGATGAATTGTGGAACGACAAACCCCATAAAAAACGTCATAAAGACATTGATGCACGCTGGACAAATAAAAACGGAGAAAAATTTTATGGATATAAAAACCATGCAAAAGTTGACACCAAAAGCAAATTTATCAATAAATACACCGTAACTGACGCATCGGTACACGATTCGCAAGCCTTAGAAGATTTATTAGACGAAAAAGACAAAAACCAAGATTTGAATGCAGACAGTGCTTATACAGGCGAAAATCAAGAAAAAACCATTGCCAAATATGAAATGGTCAATAAAGTACACGAAAAAGGATACAGAAACAAGCCATTAACCGACGAGCAAAAGAAAAACAATACCGAAAAATCAAAAACACGAGCAAGAGTAGAACACGTATTCGGGTTTATGGAGCAAAGCATGAACGGACTAAAAATCAAATCCATAGGCATTGCGAGAGCAACAGGTATTATAGGTTTAATCAATTTTACCTACAACCTTTTTCGATACGAACAGGTAGTGAGATTAAATTTATTAACAGTTATATAATTGATAGATAGATAGATAGATAGATAGATAGGGAATTTTGAAAAAATATTGATTTTTTGAGGCAAATTGTCAAAAGAAATTAGTACTTTTGATTTGATTTAAGAAAATCGTTAATGGGTTCTACGTTTTTTTTAAATCAAAAATGGAGAAAAATGAATTTTTAGAACCCACCTTAAATATATTACATTTTTATTACGATGGATATTGAAAACAAAAATACCTATCGAAAGAAGAATATTCAGTGCAGAAACCAGCAGCACATTGTCAGCATTCATAATAAAAAACATTTAAGATTGTACTATACTATTGAAT
>CAYONE010000127.1:0-8209 GCA_964405245.1 uncultured Paludibacter sp. | reverse complement strand
AGAACTACTGTTTTTCGGCACTAAAGCCGCTTAATATTTATTTTTTTTCTAACGGGCTATTGTAATACAAGTTTCAGGAATTGTATATGTAAATGGATTTTGATTTAATTTATCAGGAATGAGAATTAAATTACCCCAGTTAACACCTAATCCTCCGCCAAACCAGTACCAATCGAGCTTTACAAAAGGATTGATTCCATAGATGGGTGTTTTGTTAAAATTTAGTGTGGTCTGACCTTCTTCATATAAATTACCATAAAACCCATTTAAACGAAATTCAACAGTTTTGTTAATGTCTTTCAAAAAATATGAATATCCCGCTCCTGCTAAATAGTATCTTTCTTTAAAATACTGTGAATAATCCATTCCGCTACAACCTCCCGGGTCTTCTTTGTACCCATTATAACATTGTGATAAATTAGTGCCATTGGAAATTCCAAAGTGTAATGATTGATAACTAACTGTATCATTATTAGGATTTTTTTGTGACATAAGAATTATAGACAATAATATAAATGTAACAGAAGAAATGCGGATTTTTGTTGCATAGAAGTTTGTTACTAAATCATACAACACGATAATTGCAGCCGGTATTAACACAATAAGCAATACATTGAATTCAACTTTTGTAAACCAGTTTTTGGTTATATAGAGAAAAATCGATATAAGTAATAAGTATGAAGAATTCAGTAATGGATGATTTACAATTATGAAAAAAGTCTTTTCAGTAAATCTTTTCTCGCGAAAAATTATCACCGGAATTAAAGTAAAAAAAGTACATAAACAAATTATCTGTACAACTTTTAATCCCATAAAATAATTACACTGAAATGAGGGATTAGATGATGGATCTCAGAAAAATTCTATTATAAATCGACTTGCGGAAAAAAGTAATAAACCAAATAGGGAAAGATTTCCTGTTCTTTTCCAGTATTTACGCGTTAATATTAGAAAAAGGGCTATTCCAATACTGCTAATAATAAAATATATTGGAACAGGATGAATACTTAGAGAAAGATTACTGTCAAAATCTAACTTATTGTTAATAAACTGATTGATAAAAGCTGGTGAATGTTCACCATACCTTATACCCCAGGGCAATTGAGTTTCTATTCCATAACAACAACCAACCATTAAACAACCAATTCTTTGTATCGCCATACCTATTAGCGCAGGAATAGCAAAAGAATCCATTATAGGATATTTTATCTTGAGTAGAATTTTTGCAAAACCTACTCCTGCAAAACCAAAAACCAATGCACCTAACAAATTTTTATGATGCATTATTGGAAATTGTAAATTTTCAAAAAAGTAGCTTAAGTCATTATGGTTTATTGCGCCAATTTTAGATCCTATGATGAAGAAAATGCGGACAGTTACTATTACCAGTAACCAGGTTGACCAGGGATATTTCCTTTTATATCCTTCAATAAAATATGTAACGAGAACTAGTAAAAATGAAATCTGGTAAAATAAATCGTAATAGTACTGACTGTTGGAAATATTTATGCTCATAGTAATAAGAATTAAAAATATTTACAAAAAAATACCAGATAAAAAGTATTATCGCCATAATAATTTTGCAAATTTACAACAGAAAATAAATAATTATTCAAAATAAATATATTTTTTATATTAAATAATTCTCTTAATATCTAATAATATTAAATTAATTATTATTTTCTATTAAATTAATTAACATACACATATAGATATAACCTCAAAAATAAAATTTGTATAATTTATGAAAAAAAATGGTATTAAATATTTGTAGAAATTAATTTAAATAAATTGTTTTGAAAAAGAGTTTAAAATTAAGAATATGAAAAATTGATATATAATTGAACTAACTACTATTTCCTGTCGGATGCATTTTATTTAATCAGCAAAAAGTAGTACTCGTTGGATGAGATTTCTTCAATCCCATCCTTGTGTATTATTAGGTTTTTTAATACCATACTTACTGCATTTGCAAATAAAAAAGATATTTTTAATTTTAAAATTTGTAGCAAAATAAAATAATGCGGTAACATTTAGCGGAACGCAGTTCCTTATTATACATTACGACGGGTTTTTTGGTAAGCCAAGCGGCAGAGCCGAGCGACAAAACCCGTCAGACGTATGCGAAGTTTTAAATTTTATATTGAACATGTCCAAAAGGACAAAGGGCTTTGCAATTCCCTTTCAGGTGTTTACCACATGAGGTATGAGGGATGGTTAGGTGCAACCTCCACTCTCACCCTGTAATTGGAATGTTGATGTACTTCAGTTAATGACAAATAACCGCTTTTTATTCTGCCATTTTCAACTTCGGGGGGAAATTCCGTTATTCTTTCATTATGATCTTTCCATAGCGCACCCGTAACCGGATTGTGATCGATATAAAATCTTCCCGTGTTTTCAATCTGAACGAAATTACGAAAAAACTCGTGCGCCACATAACCCATAGTCATACGCAGATTGATTTCGACGCAGGGATGAAGTTTTAAAAGTTCATTTTTGTCAAAAACAAACATGTCAATTCCCAGTACACCTGAATAAAAAGGAGCAATATTGAGTTTTATAAACTCCTTTAAAAGATTTTGTGCTTCAAGTAGATTTTCTTTACTGATATAACTTTTAGTGAGATGTTCAGTAATTTTTGCATCTGACATTAAAATATTTCCTCTGTAAATTCCGCCTTCCGACTCAAAAAGTGAATAGCCCGCAAAAAACACTTCACCATTTTTACACTCAAATTCCATAGCGAAATTTTCAACCACCCTGTAAATTTGTTCGGCAATTACACTACCCTGCTTTTCTATCGTATTTTTTATCCAGCCGCGGTGACTTTCCGATAATTTTCCGCGTACCCAACTTAATCCTTTTCCGCTTCCCGACCATGGCGCTTTAAAAACAGCAGGCTTTTTTACTTTCGTGAATTCTTCAGCATCTTTTAAAGCAAATATTTCAATGGCTTTTTCAGGAAAAATGTTACTTAATGCCACAGAAGCGTTATTAATTACGAAGTCCATTGCTTCAATTGCCATACGCCGATGCGATAAACGTTTGATGTGCTCAATTGTGCTTGACGGAGGCTGCAGATTTTCAGGAGCGCCTAAGTTCGAAAATTGCTTTATTACGGCTTTATCCCAACCCCAAACATTTAAGTATTTTATTTTCTCAAAATCAGGATGCACCACAATATTTTTGTTTGTTAATTGTGGAAAATGATTTTGAAGTTCTTTGAGCCGGTTTCCATTATTTGTTGCAGCGTAAATTATACTGTTTTCGGCAGCATACCACAAAGGTAAAGCAGCCAAATCGTGTGCTAATTTACGTGCCGAAAGTGGCGCCATAAAATTTCCATCGGAATTTGCCAGCGCCAAATCGTGTTCGGGATTAAAAATGTAAAGCGATAAACTCATAGTGCAAAGGTAGGTTGTTTTGTTCGGTTTGCAAATCAATTTTTCAGAACACCTTCATTCAAATCAAATAAAAAACGGCATCAAACTTTTGCCTGATACCGTTTTTAAAATTAAATTGAAAACACTGTTTTGAATTTACTCTACAATTTATTATGCTTAAACATCTTGTTAAATCAATTGTAAATAGAAAATAACTAATAACTTCAATAAGTGTTTCATTTAGCGACTTCTGTATAATTGCAAAAAAAAAATAATTTTCATAAAAGAGCGTTCAAATTCAAGTGCACAAATGTCAATCGTTGCTCCAACGTTCCCCCTTTAGGGGGTTAGGGGGCTGAATTACGAATTCAATTAAATGGGCGATTCTCCCATCGTATTATTTTCTTTTTCTTTCTGGTCGTCGTTCGTAATGGTTTTCTTGGTTTTTTTGGCTTGCATGTTCATAGCACCAATTCTGTAGGAAACATTAAACCGCAATTCAGTATTTTTTGTCAGATGCACATCGGTTTTCTGATCGAAAGTAGCAGCGCCCGTCAAGGTATTTATACCTTTGGTAGTAAGGTAAATATGTGGAATTGGTAAATACACACCGCTAACGGAAACATTCAGACGTTTTTGTAGAAAATCTTTGGATAATGCAGCATAACTAAAGTAAAATGCTGATTGACCTCCCTGTAAGTTAATTTGCGGTAAATTTCCTCCACCTCCGGTACTGATACGGAAATCTTTAGGCAACATAATGGTAGCGCCAAGATAAATTCGTCCGCTTATACCACTGTTTGCCAAATTCATTGTCTGGCTTTTCATGTCCACGTAATTAATATTTCCGTTGGTATATATGTTCAACCAGGGCAAACCACGATAACTTCCGAATAAATTCAGTCCGATACGTTGGTTTTGTCCGATATTGCCATAAGTAATTTCCTGCGTTGTACTACCTTCTTTTATAAAAGAATATTGCTCAATTGCATTATTCACAAAACGATATGAAAGTTCGGCGTTCAAATTATATTTCGCACTGAAACTGCTATATGTAAGGCTAATGTTGTGGTTATTTTCAGGGTCGAGATTAGGATTTCCATAACTTATATAGTTAGGGTCGCGGCGGTCAACATAGGGATTTAGATAACCGATGCTCGGACGCTGAATGCGCATGTTATATCCAAATTTCAGACTATTCATATCACTAAGGCGATAAGTAACAATAGCCGAAGGAACCAAAGCATCGTAATCGGTTTTGAAATTCTTATCTGTTTCGTTAAACATTGCTTCGAGCCATGTGTATTCATATCTTAATCCGCCTTTCATACTCCATTTGCCGATATTTCCGGTATAACTTACATATCCTGCAAGAATATCCTGAGTATTGTTGAAATTCCAAACCGTATCTTTTAACAAGTATGGACTATAAGGATATGACTTTGAAAAATCGAAATAATCGTAAGTTTCGTCACTTTCACTATCGTTAATACGTAAAATGTATTTTACGCCCGTTTCGAGCGTATGTCCTTTAGCAAGGGGTTTAGTGTAGTCAGCCTGAAACGAGTGTTCATTTGTAGAAGCAATATTATCGCTGATAATGTGCTGCGCCAAACCCGGTTGCGGACGGCTAACGTAAAGCGAATTAAGTATATTGGTTGCCTCGTAATTACTGCTGTTAGGCGTGTTGCTCAGTTTGTACGAAACGGTGAGCAGTTCTCCCTTGGTTTTAAACGAACGCTGATAATCGAGCCCGAAATCAGTTGAACCCCAGCTTTGTTTTTGCATACTTTTCTGCGTATAAGCAAAAATTTTATCGCCATTACTATCAAAGTTTTCAGTTATTGCATCTATTTCGGTGCTTGGTCTTCCATATCTGCGGTTATACGATAAAGTAAAGAGATTCATGGTATCAAGCTCGTAACTTAACTGACCACTGCCAAATTGCATTGGAGTTTTATTAATCATGGTAGTTTCCTGCGTACCTTTTGGATACAGTGTGCCCGGAATATAAGTGTTTCGCTCGGTAGTTGTAGTTATTGGAAATTGCTTGTTAAAATTATAGTTATAATTTCCGGAGAAGCTGAATTTTCCTTTTTGCACCATCAAATTAAGTCCCGCGCCATAGGAACCCCGCGATGAAACCTGAGTGTTAATAGTTGCAGAGTAACCTTCGGCTGATGCTCCTGCCTGTTGGGCGGTAACTATATTGATAATCCCACCAATTCCTTCGGCATCGTATTTTGCGCCGGGTTGCGTAATTACTTCTACGTTTTTCACCATGTTTGCCGGCATACTTTTCAGTATTAAACCCGGATTGTTATTAAACATATTGGTAGGCTTGCCATTCAGGAAAAATTTGAAGTTCGATGAACCCTGCAACTGAATATTATCCTGTCCATCAACAGTTACCATCGGTACTTTCCGAAGCATATCAAGCACGGTCGAAGTTTTCGACTCCGGATCCTGTTCGGCATCGTAAGTAATTTTATCGGCTTCGGCTTTAATTAAAGGGCGGGTAACAACCACATTTACATCTTTAAGTGTTTGTTTACCGGCTGAGAGTAGAACTTTTCCCAATTTTGCCTGTGGACTGGCTTCGTTAACCGTAAATGTTTTCGAAGTTGGAGCTTGTCCCACGCATGAAACTATTAATTGATATTTTCCCGGAGTTTTTAATTCGCCGGTAAACTTACCTTCAATATCACTGGCAAATCTTGTGACAACTTTCTGTGGATTATTATCCTGAACCACTGTACAGGTTACATAAGGAAGCGTTTCACCGGTTAACGAATCAACAGCCTGTCCGGTTACTGCAAATTTTGCTGTTGGATTTTCTGCATAAGTAAAAATCGATATTGTAAAAAATATCGCAATTAAAAATTTTTTCATTGGGTTATAATTGTTCTAAAATTTAGTCTCGCAAAATTACGCGGTATTTATTTAACAAAAGAACTTTTTTATATAAAATTAAATTTTATAGATAAAACCCTTAATTTTACCGATAAAATTTAGTATTTAACTATTAGCTGAGATTAAAAAAACCATTCACAACTCAAAAAAGCTATTGATGTCTTACTCTTCCACTTCCCGAAGATTGCACTTCCAAAACTGGCACACCTGAGTAAACTATATCGCCTGAACCTGAAATACTCGCTTTCAGGTAATCTACTGCATTAATGTATTGATTTCCGCTTCCCGAAATGGAGCAGGTTGCACTTTTAGCAACTAAATCGGATAAATACATTCTTCCGCTACCCGAAGTTAAAGTCTTCAATACATCAACTTTCCCTTTAAAATTGAATGATCCGCTACCTGAAATCGTAAAATTCAGTTTGGTGTAATCAGCGGAAGTATTTCCATGGATACTGCCACTGCCCGAAATTGATGCTTTTTCAATTTCAGGAAACGCGGAGTTAAGTTTAATGTCGCCGCTGCCCGATACTCTGAGTTCAGATAAACCACTTGGCATTACAACTGTAATCATTGCTTTTGAATTAATCAAAGATGTGAAAGGTTTGGTCTGAACCACAAGCACATTGTTAATCACTTTAATGTCCCATAATTCAATCAGATTTTCATAATCCGACAATGTTACTTTTAGCGCTTCGCCTTTGGTAACAATTACTTCGGCCGATGATGATGATTCTATCGAACTAAAACCTGAAACACTTATTTCTTGCTCAACAATTGAACCTTCACCTGCTGTTCCGTTAATCCAGAGAACACACGAACTTAAAAACGCAACTGCGGAAAACATGAATAATAACTTAAAAAAACTTCTTTTGTTCATACCTTTTGATAATTAAATTTTTTAAAAATATCGATTTAAAACTTATGTAAAATTATATTTGAATATTTTATCCTTAAAATAAATCAAGTTGAACCATAATAATTCATACTTGTTTGACGAAATATGGGCTATGAATGGATTTGCTGTTTATGATTATTCCTTAAAATTTTAAATGTAAATTGATTTCTCCACGCGCATTATAGCTTTTATATTTGAGCTTCCAATAGCCGCAATGTCCCTGAATATTCTCGTTGATAGTTATAACAGAGTCAGAGTTTGATATTAAGCGCTGATAACAAATGTCATCATTTCCATCAAAAACCTGAATTTCAAGTTCTCCCGAATTTACGGTTACATTGCCATTCAGGTAAACTTTTTGCATTTCCTGTTTTATTTCTATGATTGATATACCGGAAGAATTTTCGTTGAATGTAGCTTTAAATCCGGTTTGCGTAATCAACTTATCATTGCAGGATATTGTAAGTATAAGGATTATACAAAAGGAGAGGAGTTGATTAAATTGTTTGGAATATTGGGAAAGCATTGTTGTGTTAATTTTTTAAATACGGAAATGTTATTTTATTAATCGTAAGCTCCTTTTCGGGTCGTTTTAAGCTAAGTGGTGATATTGTGTTGATTGTATAAACCAATCCAATTAAAAAACCGGTAGATGCAGGAACAATTAAATGTATAGGATAATCGCAATTCCAAACAATACTGATAAACACAAGAATAGATCCAAACACATAAATTCCGCTGGTGCATAAACCTAATATGTGTCCCCAATTCTGTTTCTTTAAAATTCCGTATCCACAAATTAACGACAATGGTCCTGTAAGTATTATATCAGCCCAGGGAATCAATACATTGATTAATTCTTTCTGAAAGAAAATATTTCCGGTTCCCCAGGTACACAAACCGCCAACTATGGCAAAAAGTCCGGTAGATAAAAATAGTATTCCGAAAAGTCTGTTCATTCAATAGTCCGTTAGAAAAAAAATAAATATTAAGCGGCTTTAGTGCCGAAAAA
>CAYONE010000126.1:0-8455 GCA_964405245.1 uncultured Paludibacter sp. | reverse complement strand
ACAAGTAATTAAATTTTTAAAATCGTTTTTTATTAAAACTTTCGTACGGCAATGAGATTATATACATTTGATAAAAAAATAAAATGTTATTTTTGTGAATAATTTATGCGAGATTATTAGGAATAAATACAAACTATGGTTTGAAACAATTTAATTTGAATATGAGTAAATATAAATTATTAGTAATTGCAATTTTGATCTACAACTTCGTAGTTGCACAAAAAGGAAAAGAACCTGTCGATTACACTGCGTTTGTAAATCCGTTTATCGGAACAGGTTCAATTGATAGTTTGAGTTTGTCCGGAAGTAATTTTCCAGGGGCATGTATGCCTTTCGGATTAGTCCAATTAAGTCCGGATACGCGTGAATATCCTGATGATCCGTGTAGTGGTTATGATTATAAAGACGAAACTATTGTTGGGTTCAGTCATACGCATTTGAGTGGAACGGGTTGCCCGGATTTATACGATTTTTTGTTTATGCCTGCCGGTGGTAAAATAGTGTGGAATGCCGGAAGTGATGATGGTAAGGTAAAAGGATTCCGTTCCCGCTTCAGTCATAAAAATGAAACGGCAACTCCCGGCTATTACAGTGTATTGCTCGACGATTACAAAATTAAAGCTGAACTTACAGCTACCGAACACTGCGGGATGCACCGTTATACTTTTTCGGATAATAAGCCGTATCATTTAATGATTGATCTGGAACATTCATTGGTAAAAAACAGCCCATATCGTTGGGTGAAGATTTTAAATGCTCAGGTAAAAGTAGTTGATAATAAAACCATAGAAGGTTACAGAATTATTTCAGGTTGGGCAAAACTGCGTAAGGTTTATTTTCGTGCCGAATTCTCCCGACCATTCACTTCAACCATAGCTAAAGCCGGAGGCAATGAATTTCCTGACAATGTTATCACAAATCATCCAAATCTTAAGATTGCGTTGAATTTTGACGAAAATAATGATCAACCTCTGTTGATAAAAGTCGGTATTTCTTCTGTCTCAGCCGAAGGAGCTGCCAATAACTTAAAAGCAGAAATGAAGGACTTTAATTTTGATCAGTTCGTAAGTAATGCTCATAATACCTGGGAAAAAGAGCTTTCGTGTATGGAGGTAAAAGGTACAGATGTTCAAAAGAGAATTATTTATACCGGGCTGTATCATATGTTTATCCAACCAAACAATATAGCGGATGTTTCAGGAGAATATCTCCGCACAGACAATAGCATTGCAAAAGCTGCCGATGGAGTACATTACAGCACTTTCTCGTTGTGGGATACTTACCGCGCTGCTCATCCTCTTTATACACTTGTGCAGGAAAATCGGGTTGCAGGTTTTATCAATTCAATGCTTCGTCAGTACGAAACCTATGGTTACTTACCCATTTGGCAATTGTGGGGTTCCGAAACTTATACCATGATTGGAAACCATGCTATTCCTGTGATCGTTGATGCTTATCTGAAAGGAATAAAAGGCTTTGATTATCAGGAAGCTTACAAGGCAGTTAAAGGTTCATCAATTAATGCACATCGCAATGCGCCATATGATGTACTTGATAAATTCGGTTATTTCCCTGAAGATATTCAGTCACAGTCAGTATCAATAACACTCGAAATTGCTTATAATGACTGGTGTGTGGCTCAGATGGCAAAATCGCTTGGATACGATGAAGATTTTAAATACTTCAGTAAACGGGCAGAATCCTATAAAAATCTTTTTGACCCGGCTACTGGTTTTTTCAGAGCGAAAGACAGTCATGATAATTGGGTAGAACCATTTAATCCACTTACTTATGGAGGTAATGGCGGATATCCTTTTACAGAAGGAAATGCCTGGCAGTATTTGTGGTATGTACCACAGGATGTTTATTCGTTCGAGAAACTGTTTGGTGGAGACGCAAATTTTACTAAAAAACTTGATACATTCTTTACTTTGTCGGCAAGGCCGGAAGATGTGAATGGAAATGCCTCCGGTTTTATCGGACAATATGCCCACGGTAACGAACCAAGTCATCATATTACGTATTTATATGATTTTACCGATAAACCCTGGGAAGCGCAGTTTTATACTGCAAAAATCATGAACGAACTTTACAATGATGGGCATTCAGGTTATTCTGGCAACGAAGATTGTGGCCAAATGTCGGCATGGTATATTTTTAGTTCGATGGGATTCTACCCTGTGAACCCGGCAAATAGTGTTTATTGCTTTGGCTCACCTCAGTTGGAAGAAGCTACCATTAATTTAGCCAGCGGGAATAAGTTTAAAATGATTGCACACAATGTTGGTGGAGATAATGTTTACATCCAGAAAATTCTTTTGAACGGTAAAACTTATACAAAGAATTACATCACTCACCATGATATTGTTTCGGGTGGTGTTATCGAGTTTTTTATGGGTAAAAAACCGAATTATAAAATGGTAAAATATGATAAGCCTTTGATGATAGCTCAATAAGGTTTCATCTGAATAGAACCAGAAAACACCTAGCAGGTTCTTAAAACCTGTTAGGTGTATATCTCATAAATATAATTTCTCTTTATTGTTTAAACTAAACTGTTATTCATAATAAATCATTATTATCCTATTAAATTTGGAACGAATTAAAAATTACATAACATATATGATAGCACTATCTGTCTTAGAATTAGTAATTTCAGCATTAATAGCTTTATTTATTATCTAGGCTGGTGAAAAATTAAAATCGCCTAGAGATAACAAAATATATCATTGGCTTTTTCAAAGCAATGCAAAAGTTGCAAACTTGGTTGAACGAAGTGGAGATCCGCTATGTACACAAAAAAGAAATAATTATAAAACATTCCATAAATGTTATTAGATAATGATAGAAGACTAGTTCGACGTTAAGTAAACTTATCTGATCGAACAATAATGACATAACTCGCATATGACTTTATGCAAACTTATTCTTCGCAGGTAAATGTCTCAGACAAAATAGTTTCATTTCTTGTCAATATTCAAATTATAATTCACGATTTTTTCAGTTAAAACAAGTAAATACTAGATTTGAGAACGTTAAACATTTCTATTTGTAGGCTTTTCGACCCTTTCAGAGAACCCACAGATAATCACAAATCTAATTTACTATTTTATGAAAAAAAACTACTTTAAACGTTTCGCGTACTTTTTTCTTTTCTTTCTAATCATTGCCTCTGATTGTATGGCTGAATCCGGCGTTTATGTCGGAGGTCACATCCGCCGTGAAAGACCCGGCACTATCACAAAACTTAAAGAATCCGGATTTACTTACGTCATCCTGTTTAATATCAATGTTGAATCGGACGGAACATTAAAAACGGATGGAGAAACTGTTTGCAGTAACGGGCAATATGTTTTTGGAAACACGCAACCCTATTATGTAAGCGACATTCAATCACTCAAAGCCTCTCCCACCAATATTAACCGTATAGAAGTGTGTATTGGTGGTTGGGGAAACACATCTTATACTAACATAAAAAATATCATTGCTTCTCAAGGAACAGGCTCCAGCAGTATACTATACCGCAACTTTCAGGCTTTGAAAAATGCGATTCCTGCTATTGATGCAGTGAACAATGATGACGAATACACTTACGATGTAAATTCATCTGCAGCTTTTCATATCATGATGTCCGATCTTGGTTACAAAACAACATTAGCACCTTACATGAATAAAACGTTTTGGCAAAATTTAGCCACGAACATTAATAATTCACGATCGGGAGCTGTAGATCGTATTCTGCTGCAGTGTTACGATGGTGGTGCCGGCAACAACCCTGCGGACTGGCATATAAACAATATTCCTTTGCACGCTGGAAGAATGAATTATGAAGATTTTAGCACATCATTATCGCTTATGCAAAGCTGGAAAAACAACGCAGGTGTTGTTGGTGGATTTTTTTGGGTTTATAATGATGAGACATGGAGCCTGAACACATACGCAACAGCCGTTAACAGAATATTCGGAGCTAAAACAACAAGTGCAGCTGTGGCAACTTTTTGTAGCGATATCAATTACGGTGGTTACAACATTGGGCTCCCGATTGGTTCTTTTACCACAGCCGATTTAGCGGCTTATGGAATTACAAACGATGATATCTCCTCATTTAAAGTTAATTCGGGCTATAAAGTCACCGTATATAACGATAATAATTTTAGCGGAACATCGACTTCCTATACATCCGATCAGAGTAATGTGGGCAGTACTTATAACGATCAAATATCTTCTATAAAAATATACAAAAGCACAACTGCTCCGGCTGCAACTTTTTATCCGGATGTTAATTACGGAGGATTCCCGGCAGCGTTACCACTGGGAACTTTTACGGCAGACGAACTGGCAGCCTATGGAATAAAAAATGATGACATAACATCGCTTAAAGTAAATTCAGGCTACAGAGTCGTTTTGTATACCGACAATAACTTTAGCGGAACATCTGTTACATACATATCCGATCAAAGCTGGATTGGAGATTATAATGATAAAATATCATCTATTCAGATATATAAATACTCAAGTAGTCCTGCAGCTACATTTTATCATGATGTTAACTATGGAGGTTATTCTGTAGGGTTACCTCAAGGAACTTTTACAGCCGAAGAAATGGCAGCATATGGGATTAAAAATGATGACATAACATCGCTCAAAATAAATTCAGGTTATAGGGTTGTTTTGTATACAGACAATAACTTTAGCGGATCATCCATTAATTACACTTCTGATCAGAGTTGGATTGGTGATTTTAACGATAAAATATCATCAATTCAAATATATAAATACTCAAGTAGTCCTGTCTCTACATTTTATTCAGATGTAAATTATGAAGGATCTTCAATAGGCTTACCTCTTGGAACCTATACTACCGCCGATTTAGCCAGTTACGGTATAAAAAACGACGACATAACATCGCTTAAAGTGAACTCTGGTTATAAAGTGATTGCTTACATGGATAATAATTTCAGCGGTTCTTCTGTTTCGTACACTTCTGATCAAAGTAATGTAGGCACAACTTATAATGACGAGATATCTTCTATCCAGATTTACCGCTATTCAGCCAACGGAGCAGCAACCTGTTATTCTGACATTAATTACGGAGGTTTCGCAGCCGGTTTACCACTTGGGACTTACACTACATCTGAGTTAGCAGAATATGGCATACAAAATGATGATATAACATCTATCAAAGTAAATTCAGGCTATAAAGTTATTGCTTACATGGATAATAACTTTACAGGAACATCTGTTTCGTACACTTCTGATCAAAGCAATGTAAGTACAACCTATAACGATAAAATATCCTCTATTCAAATATACAGATATTCGACAGATGCAGTTGCTACTTTTTATGCTGATGCTAACTATGCAGGCTTTGCAGCCGGTCTGCCTCTTGGAACATATACCTTATCTCAGCTACAAGAATATGGCATTACTGACAACAGTATAACATCATTAAAAGTAAACTCCGGTTATAAAGTGATTGCTTACGTAGATGTCAACTTCAGCGAGGCCTCAATTTTGTTCACTTCAGACCAGAGCAATATTGGTAGTACATATAATGATAGAATATCTTCTATTCAGATATACAAATACTCGACAGATGCAGTTGCCAGTTTCTACAACAGCGATAACTCTCAGGGCACCTCTACAGGCCTTCCTACCGGCTTATTTACCACTGCCGAAATGAATAAATATGGAATAGCTGATAACAGCATTACTTCCTTTGATTTACAATCGGGTTATCAGGTTACACTTTATGCTGATGATAATTTCAGTGGGACTTCAGCTTCATATACTGCCGGACAGGGTTGGTTATACGACATGAATGATCAGACCTCTTCGATTAAGATTTATCCGGTTTTTGGGTCTGATATTACAGATAATGGTGGCACTGTAACAGCATCGCACTCTGCAGTAAGCTCTTCGGAAACAATTGATAAATTGACCGACAATAACGCTCTTACAAAATATTGTGCAAATGTATCGGCTGGAACAACGGTTTGGATGCAATATCAGTCTGCGGCATCTGTAACTCTTCAATCTTATTCGTTGACGTCTGCAAACGATTCGCAGAGTCGTGATCCTAAAGCATGGACATTACAAGCTTCAAATAATGGAACAGACTGGACAGTAATAGATACTCAAACGAATCAGATATTCGCTACCAGATATTTGAAGAAGACTTTTACTGTAAATACAAGCAATGCTTATATGTATTTCAGACTGGTTGTAACAGAAAGATATGAAAGCTCCGCAACTATTTTCCAACTTTCGGAATTTCAATTATTCGGAAGCTCAACCTTAATGGGAATAAAAACCAACAATACTACATTTAATGAGGCTACCACAACCGAAATAGTTGAATCAAATTTGTATGAATTAAAAATTTATCCAAATCCCGCAGTAAACTTTATAAACGTAAATATGCCTTCAAGTAAATTAACATTAAAATATGCTGTTTATAATACCATCGGAGTTTGTGTACAAACTGGAGAATTAAACAATGGGGATGAAGTTAATGTACAATCTCTGACATCTGGCATCTATCAACTTGTATTGACAGACAATGATCGAAGAGTAGTACATCAATTTTTAAAGACCCGATAAATAGTTGCACATTGTGCCAAATACATCACAGGAACTCATTTTTTGAATTCCTGTGATCTTGTTTAATAGCTTTTTTCAATTAATCATACAGTTCTACAAACCATTTAACCAGCCTCTATCTTTATTGAGTTCTTGCCGCAAAAGTAAATCTATTAGCCAAAGTAGTTTAATAAAATGACAGGCATAACAATATTAATAGAGAAATAATGTAATTAACAATATCAGTATTTAAATTTGTAATACATAATCTTAATCAGGAAAAACAGTGTCTACTTATTTTCTATTAATATTTAATTTTTGGCATTAAAATGAGATCATCTTACAACAAAAAATAGCTATCACAATTCTCCTCTACTTCAGTTTCCTTTGTATTATCTTCCTCTTAAAATTTGCACAAAAAAAGACTCTGAATATTTATTTAAGAAAAAGAAAAAACGCATAAATTATTATATGAAAAAATACACATTTTTATTATTATTTGAAATAATTACACTGAGTGTGATTGGAGGAAATGTTTTAGCCTCAAATACTTTCAAAAGCAAGAAAAATATTGCGAGTGCTTCATCGACCGGAGAAGTAAAAGCATTAGTCATCCTTATCGAGTTTGCCGATAGAGACAAATATTTCACACGTGATGAAGTAGATAACTTCTTTAATCAGGTAGGTTACAATAAATACAACGATAATGGTTCAGTGCATGATTATTGGGAAGCTGTATCCCAAGGAAGAATGAATCTTCACACTATCGTTACAGAATATTACAGAGCTCCAAAACCTTTTGATTACTACGATACACAAGATGGTGGTCACACCCATGAATTGCTTGACTCTGCGTTAAACTGGCTCGATCATAAAGGTTTTGACTTCTCTCAACTTACTGTAGATGCAAACAAGCGGATAAAAGGGTTGAGTTTTCAATTTGTTGGGAATTCTGGAGCAAAAGGATTATGGGGACATTCAAGTGCTCATATCAGATCGTTTGATGGAGTCCAAACCTACTCTTATCAAATTTCAGAATTAGGAACCTCTGAAATGCACTTGGGAGGAATTTGTCATGAACAGGGGCATATGCTATTTGGCTGGCCTGACACTTACGACATTGATGGAAGCAATGGAGGATCGAGTGGATGTGGAAAATTTGACTTAATGGCTGCAGGAAATTCTGATAACACTGGGGCGCCTAGTAGAAATCCAATGCCGCCTAATCCTTATTTCAGATATTTGTGTGGTTGGAATGATATGATTCCGTTAAACAACTTTCCAAATGATACAACAATCGAAGTAGTTACCAATAGCTGGAATACATACGTATATCGTAATCCTGACCGTGCTGGTGAAATGTTTATACTTGAAGCAAGAAGAAAACCTTTCAGAAACGTTGATATGCCGGGTGAAGGAGTTTTGATTTGGCATATTGACAGTATTATTCCAAACAATGCAAATCAACAACACACAGAGCAGCAACACTATAAGGTGTCTGTAGTACAGGCGGATAACAAATTCAATTTGGAGAATGGCCAGAACATAGGGGATGCAAATGATTATTTTAGAGCGGGTGTGTATCCCACTGTAAATCTTGTTCACACAAAATGGTGGAATACAGCCTACTCCGGTTTCATTTTAAGGAACATTAGTGCTGTAGACAGTATTATGACTATGAAATATGGCAGTTACAATGCCAATGATGTTGCCATAAAATCGGAAAAGACAGTAGGAGGAACAATCAGTCCATTTGGGTTAAGAAGTTATACATATAATACTACACAGAGGTTCACAGCAACTCCTTCCAATGAATTTGACATATACAACTGTGTGGTTGATAATGATTCTTTAGGCGGAATTTCTACTTATG
>CAYONE010000125.1:0-8485 GCA_964405245.1 uncultured Paludibacter sp. | reverse complement strand
TTTGTACGGCACTATTGCCGCTTAATGTTAATTATTTTTTACCGAAGTATTGTATTAATAACCTTAAAAATTAAATGATGGTCAATTTGAAAAAAAGCCTTTTTAGTGTGCTGTTTTTCGTCAGTATGCTATTTGTCTTGCCTAATGTAGTTGCCCAAACTACAACAAAAGCTATCTCCGGTATCGTTGTCGACACCAAAGGAGAACCGCTGATCGGTGTAAGTGTCCTACTTAAAGGAACAAATACCGGCACAATTACAAACGTGGATGGGAAATTCACTCTTCAGCTTGGAGCCGTAACTGCTCCTACTCTTGTAGTTTCTTACATAGGATATGCGAAACAAGAAATTACACCCAACGTCTTTAGCAATTTTAAGATTACATTAGAAGAATCTTCAAAAGACCTTTCTGAAGTAGTAGTTGTTGGATATGGAACACAGAAACGAGCTTCTGTTGTTGGTGCAATAACATCTGTTACACCGGCATTATTACAAGTAGGTACTACGCCTAACATAAGTAATAACCTTGCGGGTCAACTTGCTGGGGTTATTGGTGTCCAGCGTTCAGGCGAACCGGGTTACGACGCATCCGATATCTGGATTCGAGGAATTTCTACTTTTGCTGGATCAACTAGTCCATTGGTATTAGTTGATGGAATAGAACGTTCATTGAATGATTTAGATGCTGCTGAAATCGAATCGTTTTCCATACTAAAAGATGCTGCCGCAAGCGCTGTGTATGGAGTTCGTGGTGCCAATGGCGTTATCCTTGTAAATACAAAGCGAGGATTTGTAGGAAAACCTAAAATTGAAATCAGAACAGAACAATCTGTTCAGCAACCAACCCAACTTCCTTCGTTCATTGGAGCTGCAGAGTATATGACTTTGCTGAATGAGTTAGCAAATAATGCAGGTTACACCAAACCGTTTTCAAATGATCGAATCGTAAAAACGTTCAACAAATATGATCCGGACTTGTATCCAAATATCAATTGGATTGATGCAATAACAAAATCTTATGCGAGCAATACACGGACGAACCTTAATGTTGCAGGAGGTTCGGATATTTTGCGATATTCATTGACAGCATCCTATTATGGTGAAAATGGGATTATAGCACGAGATCCTGCACAGACTTATAGCTCAGAAAGTCGTATGCACCGTTATAATATACGTTCAAATGTTGATATAAACCTATCCAAAACAACTTTGCTCCGGGTGAATATTGGCGGTTATTTACAAGAACTCCAAAAAGGACTCAATAGTACTGATGATTTATTCTCTGCAGCTTTTGAAACACCACCTTATGTACATCCCACAGTTTATTCAGATGGTACATTCCCTATTGTAGCTCAAAGAACTAATCCATGGGCTTATAGTACCCAAACCGGATATTACAGGAAAGGGGAAAGCAAAATTGAATCATTATTCTCGCTCGAACAAGATTTAAAAATGATTACTCCCGGGCTAAAAGCAAAATTTACATTCTCATTTGATTCATATTCTGCTAATTACGTAAATCGTGGCAAATCACCAAATTATTATAATGTAGCAACGGGTCGTGACGTGGAAGGAAATTTAATTCATTCCATTTATTCATACGGACAAGAATACTTAGGGCTGTCAACAAATGCCGATTGGGGTAACCGTGGTACCTATTTAGAGGGAAACCTATATTATAACCGCACTTTTGGGAAGCACGATATTGATGCCATGTTACTGTATAATCAGAACAGTTATGACAATGGTGGTATACAACCATACAGACATCAGGGTGTTGCAGGAAGACTATCATACACCTATGATACCCGTTATGTAGGTGAATTTAATTTCGGATATAATGGCTCGGAAAATTTTGCTAAAGGGCAACGGTTCGGCCTTTTCCCCTCAGTTGCCTTGGGCTGGCTGTTGAGCGAAGAGAAATTCATGCAACCTTACAAAAAAATATTCAACAAGATTAAATTTCGTGGATCATATGGTTTTGTTGGAAATGATAACATTGGTTCAAACCGCCGTTTCGCATATTTGACAACTCTAAACACGAACGTTGTTGGATATACATGGGGCACAGGAAATGGTTCATATTACAGCGGCATTCAAGAAGGTGAAATTGGAGTTAATAATCTTACTTGGGAAAAAGTAGCAAAAGCGAATGTGGGTATTGAATTAGGAATTTTAGGAATGGTTGATCTTCAGGTAGATGCATTTAATGAAGACCGTAAAGATATTTTTATTCAACGTACTACAGTTCCAACTCAAGCTGGATTCCTTTCTACTCCGTATGCAAATTATGGAAAAATGAACAATAAAGGCTTTGAGGTAGCATTGTCAATGAATAAACAAATCACCAAAACTCTTTTCATGAATTGGAGAGCAAACTTTACCTATGCTAAAAACACAGTATTGGAAAAAGATGAAGCGGCTGCAGTTCTTGGAACTTATCGTTCGGCTACTGGATTACCAAATAACACTTTATGGGGCTACACAGCAGATCGGCTTTATACATCGGCTGATTTTGATGGAAGTGGTAATTTGGTAAGTGGACAAGCTATACCTCAGATTGGTGGAACTCCTGTTCGTCCAGGTGATATTAAATATATCGACAAAAACAAAGATGGTATTATTAATTCATTGGATGAAGGTTATATCGGAGGAACATTGGATCCGCAGATTGTATATGGATTTGGCAATACAACTAAATACAAGCAATTTGATTTGAGTTTCTTCTTCCAGGGAGTTGCCAATACATATCAGATAATTGGTCAAGGTTCTGGCTCATCATTTTTTATACCCGGAAGTGGCCAAGGTGTACTAGGAAATATTTATTCAAATTACAATGATCGATGGACAGAAGAAAACCCAAGTCAGAATGTGTTTTGGCCAAGATTGGATTATGGAACCAACTATAATAACTCAGCACCTTCAACTTGGTGGAAAAAAGACAGGAGTTTTCTTCGACTAAAAACACTTGAATTAGGATACTCTTTAAAGAAGAGTTTGATTGAAAAAGCTAAATTGTCTGGAGTAAGAATTTATCTCAGTGGAAATAATTTATTCTATTTGTCTTCTTTTAATCTTTGGGACCCCGAACTGGCAACTTCTACCGGTTTAAAATATCCCTCAATGAAATCTGTTCTTTTTGGTATTCAAGTAAGCTTGTAAAATTAATAATATATAATAATGAAAAAGTCAAATATAAGAATTGCATTTTTGCTTTTCACTTTAATGCTGTTATCATCTTGTGCTGATTTTCTTGACAAAGAAGCAGATACGGAAATTACGCTGGAGAGTGTTTTTCAAAACAAAACGAAAACTCAGCAATGGTTGGCTGGGTGTTACTCAATGATACCAGATCCGTATTGGGGGTATATGCGCGATTTAGGTTGGGAAATATTAGGTGATGATATGTCTCCATCTGAAAGATGGCGTAATTATGGTTGGCAGGTAATTCCCTTTGCCCTAGGTGAATGGACAATTGATTCAGACTGGAGTCCAAGTTATTGGTCAGTATTACCACAAAAAATACGTGAATGCAATATATTTATGCAACACGTACAGGCCTTGCCTGATCAAAAACTTTCGCAGGAAGAGGTTGCCCTAATGGTTGGGGAAGCACGTTTCCTAAGAGCTTACTATTACTCGTTATTATTGAATACTTACGGTCCGATTCCATTTAAACCCGATTATATTACACCTGTAAATTATAATCTTTCTGATTTAATGGTCGGTCAAACCCCATATGATGATATTGTAAATTGGATTGACACTGAATTAACTGAGGTTGCTAAAATCCTTCCGGCAACATACAGTGATGGAGGTAAATATGGACGGGCTACATCTATCATGTGTGAGGCAGTACGTGCAAGAATGTTGCTTTTTGCAGCTAGTCCACTTGTAAATGGAAATCCTGATTATGTGGCGCATACCAATAAAGAAGGAAAAGAACTTTTTAATACAACATATGATGCTTCAAAATGGACAAAAGCAGCGACTGCATCTAAAAAACTGATTGATGATGCAGAGGCTGCTGGGCATGCATTATACACTGAGCTGAACGACGATGGTAGTATTGATCCGTTCTTATCTTGTGAAAATTTATTTTTAAAAGAATATAGTAAAGGAAATACCGAAATTCTATTTGCACGTCCAAGTTGTGATTACTCGACATACGACAAGCATTCTGCACCTTATGGTAGTTCTGGAAATGGTGGATACGGTGTTACCCAATCATTGGTTGATGCATTTTTCATGGCAAATGGTTTACCTAAGGATGACCCAAATTCTGGTTACTCTGAAACCGGATTTTCAACTTCTGATGGTTATTTTACAACTGGTAAAACAAAATGGAAAGAGTGTAAGAATGTAGGTCAGGTTACATTAGCTGGCACTTACAAAATGTATTGCAACCGTGAACCTCGTTTTTATTTAGCCGTTAATTTCAATGGACAGTGGTATAATAAAGACTCAAGAACCTTAAACTTTTATTATAATGGTAAAGATAATCCAGGGACACATGATGCTCCGCAAAATGGATATTTATCTCGTAAAAGGACTGATCCATCAAGAGATCCAATCAATAATGTCTTTGCATGGCGTCCTGGTATCCTGTATCGGTTAGGTGAAGTGTACCTAAACTATATCGAGGCGTTGAATGAGATAGATCCTGGAAATCCTGACATATTATTATACCTGAACAAAATCCGTAACCGTGCTGGTGTTAGAGAATATAGCACTGGGGTAACAAGTACTACGGTGATTCATGCTGATCTTGGCGACCAAACAGCAATGCGTGAATTAATACGCGCAGAACGCAGGGTGGAACTTTGTACAGAAGGTATCAGGTATGATGACTTGAGGCGATGGAAACAAGCTGAGAGTGTATTGAATCAGAATTTTTATGGTATGAATTTCTATGGTACAAACCAAACAAATTTCTTTACTAGAACACAATATCAGACTCGTGTTTATAAGAAAGCATTTTATTGGTTCCCGGTACATTTATCAGAAATAGAAAAAAATCCAAATTTAGTTCAAGCTCCCTTTTGGGAATAATAATTTATATCTAATAAAATGAAAACGATAAAAAAAATAATCCTTTTATTGCTCTTGACAATTTGTGTAAGTGCATGTGAAGATACCGGAATTGTTTCAAACTGGCTTCAGAATCCGGTTTTTGAGAAGCCAATGACTGTAGTTGCATCTACAGATAGTATAATTTTAAAAGAAGGACATGAAAAAGATACTGCTGTTATATTTACTTGGAACAAAGGTAATGACAGGGGTGCAGGCACTAAATTGACATACCTTTTCAGAATGGATATTGCAGGAAAAAGCTTTGAAACAGCCACCAATGTAGAAGAAATTGAACCTGGTATTTTCTCGAAGTCTATCACTGTTGGAGAGTTAAATACTCTTTTATTGGAACATTGGGGTATACCTGGAGGTTCAACAGTGAAAATTGATGCTGAAATTATTGCTCGTGTTGATAGTAGCAAACAATATCAAAAACCGGAGTTGGCATCGGTTTCGTTCTATGCAAAAGGATTTTCACTTGGTCCATTGCCACTATATTTAGTTGGAAGTGCCATTTCTGGAGGTTGGGATTACAGCAAGGGAGTTAAACTAACAGAAATTATTGAACGAAAACAATATTCTTATACAGGAAACTTTAGCGTTGGAACCTTTAAAGTCATCGAAAGCATCAGCAACGAATTTCCATCACTTAACCCACTAAGTGATAGTCTGCTCTATTACAGAACATCTGCTGAAAACAAAGATAGCTTATTTTCAATATCTAAAAGTGGACGCTATACTTTCTACATGGATCGTTCAACATTAAAATATGCATTGGCATATACTCCTTATGAAAAAATTTATATGGTTGGTGCAGCTACAACAGCAGGCTGGGACATAAACGCTCCTGTTCAATTAAATTGGGACGTAAAAAATCCTGAGGTATTCACATTTACAGGTAGTTTATTAGCAGGAGAAATGAAATTTCCACTTTCTACAGGTAATTGGGGGTGTGATTTTTTGATGCCGATAGCTAATGGTACAATTATTAATGGCGATGCTACTGATATTACTACAATGCAATTTGTAGCTGGTGGAAACCCGGACAAAAAGTGGATAATTAAATCTGCTGGAACGTATAAAATAACTGTAAATCCAGCAAAATTAACAGTTGTATTTAAAAAGCTATAATGAAGAAGAAAGTTTTGTTTTTGATTTATAGTACATTCTTCTTTCTGGCTGCCGGTTGCAGCCAAAAAGAAGAATGGAAACCAAATATCACTGAGAACGAGGTGGTTGATACACCTTGGGTAACACCTGCTAATCCGTATAAAGCACCTTTATATTGGAGTCCATACGAATATAACATTGAAGATGAACAGAACACTCATATAGGCTACATCCCTGAAAATGTGTGGTCTGACAATATTAATTGGGTAGAAAAAAACTTATTACCATATGGATATGACATGGTTTGTATTGATGGTTGGGGAAATATGGTATATGATCCTACAACAGGTTATCGCAAATCACATTCAAGTAACTGGACACATGATTATGCTTGGTGGTCAAAAGAGCTAAAATCAAGAGGAATGAGATTAGGTATCTACGATAACCCATTGTGGGTAAATCCTGCTGCAGCCAATGCGGGTGTAAAAGTATGGGGAACGCAGTTTAACCTGTCTGACCTTATTGATTGGGATGAATCTACCTCTGGATTTCGTTGGCTGCAAGTGGATAAACCGGGAGCAAGAGAATATGTCGATGGTTTCTTTAAGTATTACTCACAAATGGGTGTTAACTATCTAAGAATCGACTTTTTATCTTGGTATGAAACGGGTTACGATCAATGGATGGGTACTGTTGGGGCAGCCCATGGAAAAGAGAATTATGAAAAAGCATTAAGATGGATGCGTGAGTCTGCTGACAAATATAAAGTCTTTATTTCGTTGGTAATGCCAAACTTATACAACGATGCTGAGGTTGAAAATAAATATGGACACATGATTCGTGTTAACGAAGATACTGGTGATGGAGGTTGGTGGAAATTCAGTGATAATGCACGTGGACAACACAGACAACATTGGTCTCAATATGCTACTGCATTCGATGGTTATATTTATTGGTCGAGACTCTCTGGTCGAAAGAAAATGATTTTGGATGGCGATTTTATCCGAATTAATACTTTTGCAAATAATGATGAAAAAAAATCTGTAATTTCATTACATCTAGTAGCAGGAGGTCCTGTAACTATTTCTGACCAATTCAATACGATTGGTAATGACCTCTGGCTATATCAGAATGAAGAAATGCTTGCATTAAATAAAGATGGTTTTGTTGGGAAACCACTTTCGAATGATCCTACCAACCCACAGAGTCAAATTTGGAAAGGACAAATGACAAATGGCGATTGGATTATTGCTTTGTTTAATCGTGAGAATTATTCGATCAATCGGTCAATAGATTTTAGCACATTAGGTATTAGCTCTGCTTCAGTCCGAGACCTTTGGTCTCATAAGGATTTAGGATCTATGGCATCTTATTCTATTTCACTAAGTGCTCATGCTTGTATTGTTTTAAAGTTAGTGAAAAATAACTGATGTTGATACAACAGTTTTGATATAAACCCTGAAAGTTCTTGCTTTCAGGGTTTATTGTTTTAGAGAAACCCCCGAATTAACCCATTTATAAATTGTTTCAACTATCAGTTATTTAGTTGCAAGGAAATATGATACTTCTCTACTGACCAATTATATCATTGCAGAAAAAGATTCAGTAACAAGTCGAAAGTTGGACGCATCAAGATTGAAATATATGTAGTGCAGGTATGAGTATATAAATAGAAAACGCACATATTTAAAAGGTTTTGAAAGGCTTTCTTTGTCGTTAGAACATCTTTTTTTATATCAAGACATCTACTTTGTTTTCTAGCAAACAAAGCCTAAATTGCTATCTGTTAGCTAATTGTATCATTTGGCTAAGTTCTCTATCTACTTTAAGAAATTCAACTCATTTCGAAGCTATAAAATGCGTATACATTTGCATTGTCGAATGTCGAATTGTTCAATTTGATAGAATTATTCAATTTTCGTACAAAACAATGAATTATTCAACCTTAAATTTAAAATAATGGTAAAACTCAACAAAAGAATTTTTGGCATACTTATTTTATGTATGTTTTTATGTGTATCTTTTGCTTTCTCGCAAAAGTCAACCAATGTTATTTCCGGAATTGTGACAGATTTAAAAGGAGAAACTCTTATTGGAGTGAATGTCCTTATAAAAGGAACCAAAACCGGTACAGTTACAGATTTTAATGGAACCTTCTCCATATCCGGCAATTTCGATAGAGGTACTATTCTTATTTTTTCATATTTAGGATATGAAACTAAAGAAATTCAATTTAATGGTCAGCCTCTCTCTGTTAAACTCACTGAAAGCACAAAAACATTAGATGAAGTTGTAGTTGTCGG
>CAYONE010000124.1:0-8570 GCA_964405245.1 uncultured Paludibacter sp. | reverse complement strand
CTCTTCATTGATTATGAAATCAATAAAGTACATGAATCTTTGAATCCCCCTATGGGGATTTAGCGGTATTTAAATACGGAACACACAAATGTCAGGGAGATTTACAGCACTGGCAATATAGCTGCCGGGGGGCTGGACATTTGTGTTAAAGACAGAATTTGTATGTATGTATTGAATCCCAATTGTTTTAGGAATATCAAAGACATGCAAAATATGATTTGTAGTTTGAGATGTTTGAAACGAAGATGGGCTAAAATTGCTATCCACTTCATACGCCAACATCTCATCTTTACAACATTCAACGTTGGAAATGCCGTTTGAAGCTGTTGGTATTTCCTCGCCACACATACCACAATTGGCATTTTCATGGGTAAACGATAGTTTAACCTGCGAAATCTCACCCCCACACCAATGCGTAGCTATACTAAGATGCATGCCCGAAAGCAGTATCAAAGTTGCAAATAATATGGAGATTAATTTTTTCATATAATGTATAAACGAATCAACATCGAAAAATGTTTAATTACAGAATATAATATTGAAGTATTTATAATAATAAGAATGATTATCTAACTCTAAAAATGTTTTCACTTATTAGTTTGCAAATATATAGTTTTAAAAAAAAAATCTCACAGAATTTCAACAATTATTATGTTTTGAGAATTATTTTATATACTAATCGCCCAAAAAGCAAAAAAAGCCACAGCAAGTTAGTGTTTATTTTCAATTGTCTTGCAGTGGCTTTTATAGCTTTTTTGATAATAGGCAGAGCAGTCACAGTACATTGTTTTTTTACTTGATTAGACGGTTAAAGTGCATTTTGAAATAAAAAAAAAATGCACTGTGAAGAGTTTATTATTTTAGCTTTGTTCGTTTAGACAAGTTTATCTGGCTATTTCGGCTGGCTGACAAGAAAAGAAAAGACAAGAAAAAAAAGACTTATTGCGTTGACAAACAGAAAATTAATGCGACTAAAATAAATGAAAACTGTATAACGACTAAACGGCCATGCTGGTAACACGCGCCTATTGTCACCTGCTGGCTGACGTGCATTTAGCAGGTTTTGCGCCCGCATTTCCTTTTGTCGTTACACGACAGGGAATTCGCCCGCAGACCGCCAAAGCCCATAGCCTCAGGCGTTGTAAGCAAGTGTGGAGAACTCCAGCTCGATACATTGATACTATAAAAGAAAATTGAAATAATTACAATAAACGGATTGACTGGATTGGTGCTCTGTTGAGAGGGCGGTGCAGTTTGAGGGGAATTTATTTTGTTTTTTCTCCCCCCGCACGAAAAAAAAGAAACCCCGCCCACAAAACAGCACATCCCGCAAAAACGCTCCGGCCAACACACGAAACCATTTTTTTGCGGGAAGAGCAGTTTTTTTGCCGACGCTCCTTTATAAATTTGTTATTTTAGTGCTTTATTAAAAATATGATAGAAATAAATTAAAAATATAAAATGACAAAACACACAAATCTATTTTGGCTATCAATAATCATATTGATAATCTCATCATGCAATAATCCAGATAATAAACTAAACCTTAATGATATTGATAACTTTCAACCTCCCATAATGGGCTGGGCAAGTTGGAACAATTATCATGTTAATATAAACGAGGATATTATCAAATCACAAGCTGATGCTATGGTTGACTTAGGTCTGACAGACTTTGGATATCAATTTATTAATTTGGATGATGGTTTCTTTGGTGGTCGTGATGAGAACGGGAATCTTATCTGTCATCCTGAACGCTTTCCCTCAGGAATGAAAAGTCTTGCCGATTACATTCATTCAAAAGGATTAAAGGCAGGTATTTATACCGATGCTGGTATCAATACCTGTGGATGTCATTATGATAAAGATACAATTAGTGTTGGTAATGGTATTTATGGTCATGAAGAACAAGACCTAAACCTATTCTTAAAAGAGTGGAATTACGACTTTTTAAAAGTTGATTGGTGTGGTGGTGAATGGCTCAACCTGGATGAAGAATCAAGGTATACTTATATCGCTGAAATGGCACGAAAAATTAAACCTAATGTAGTTTATAATGTATGCCGTTGGCAATTTCCAGGTAAATGGGTTACTAATTTAGCCCATTCTTGGCGCATTGGTGGAGATTTACGTGCCAACTTCAATTCGGTTTTAAGAACAATTGATGCCAATGCAGATTTATGGATGCACTGTTCTAAAGGACATTACAATGATATGGATATGCTACAGGTAGGACGCGGAATGACTTATGAAGAAGATAAGACACAATTTACCATGTGGTGTTTAATGCATTCACCTTTGATTTTAGGTAACGATTTAACTAAAACTACAGAGCAAACTTTATCTATTATTACTAATCGGGAGCTTATTGACATCAACCAATCATCATTTGTATATCAGGCACGAAGGGTTATTAATAATGACAGTTTAGAAGTTTGGGCAAAACCTTTAGTATCTTCAATGAGCGGAGAAATAGCCGTAGCTATGTTAAACAGGACAAATCATTCACAGAATTTCAGTTTTAATATAGAGGAAATAGGTCTGGATATAAAAGAGGGCTATTCAGCAAAAGATTTATGGACGAAGGAGGAATTTGCTATCTCAACAACCCCAGAGATAAGTAAAGAAATTCCGCCTCATGGCGTTGCGGTATTAAAAATAAAAGGGAAGGCACTTCCTTTTAATGTATTTCAGTATGCCGATAAATAATTTTAAAATTACAGAAGAATGCGAATAAAACATTTGATATTTATTGCTACCATTTTTACAGCTTGCTCTGTTCAAAAAAATGAAAATTATCAATCAATAATTAGTGGCATACCTTGGTATACTGAGGATGGAAGTAATGTTTCAGCTCATGGAGCAAATATTATAAGGGAGGGTGACAGGTATTATCTGTTTGGTGAATATAAGAACAATGAAAATAATAGATTTGAGGGTTTTAGCTGCTATTCATCATCTGATTTGATGAATTGGAAGTTCGAAAGCATTGCAATGCCTCCAAATAAAAGCGGAAGATTATCGGGTGCAGAATGCATTGGAGAGCGTCCTAAGGTAATGAAATGTCCAACGACAGGAGAATTTATCATGTATATGCATGCCGACTCTAACCTCTATAGAAATCCAGCTGTAGAATACGCTGTTTCCAAAAAAATTACAGGCCCATATGAATACAAAGGACGATTGATGTTTGGTGACACTTACATAAGACGTTGGGATATGGGAACATTTCAGGATGATGATGGTACAGGTTACATTATTATGCACCATGGTGATATTTACAAATTATCTGATGATTATAAGAGTGTGGTTGCACAAACATTAAAGCACGATAAAACACTTAGTACTGAATCACCTGCAGTATTTAAACACAATGGTATTTACTATTGGATTGGTTCTGGTTTAACAGGTTGGGAACGTAACGATAACATGTACTTTACCGCCAAATCTCTTGCAGGCCCTTGGGAAATGAGAGGAGTGATAGCACCTGAAGGTTCACTTACCTGGAATTCGCAATCTACATATGTTTTTCCTGTGGTTGGGAGTGAAACTACAACATTCATTTATATGGGCGACCGATGGTCATTCCCTAAACAACACGCTACTGCAACATATGTTTGGCAACCATTAGTATTTAATGGCGATGAAATTTCAATGCCTGTGTATCATGAAAGTTGGACTATTGATGTTGAGACAGGTGAATGGAAAGACGTATCTCTAAAACCTGTTTATGAAATATTAAATAGTGATGATGCTGTAAAATATAAAGGAAGCTGGGAAGATGCCACGGGCGACATCACACAATCCAAAAGAGCAAATAAAAAGGATGCAACAATTTCAATTTCATTTAAAGGTTCGAGAATAGCATTACGAGGTGTAGCCTCTATTGACTGTGGCTATGGTCATGTAGTAATTCAAAACATAAAAGGAGAGATTTTACACGATACATGGATAGATATGTATTCGAATAAAACAGTTGAAGGATTGCAATATTTGAGTCCAATTCTACCCAAAGGAGAATATATTTTAACATTTTCACCAACTCAATCACATTGGTACTGGACGGAAAAGTCAGGAAAACAATGGGGTAGTAAGGATACATTTATATCATTTAGTAGAGCTTTAGTGTTTTAATATCTGGATCTGGAATAAATGCATTAGACAAAATAGTTAAATGATAACAGGGAAAGCCCACCCGATTTGTAAGCACATTGGCAAGTCGCACGGGCTACGCTCAAACCAAAACTTGCCAAAGAGCTAACAAATGCCAGCCCTGTTACCGCCTATAAGGGCGGTTTAGGGTTTGCCCACCCACAAAAAACAAAATAAATTCGTGCTTCGTATCAAGGTCTGTGCAGATTGATTAAGATAAAATATTAGATTTGTAAAAACTTGTAACAGATTGACTTTGAACAACGAACACCAGCTTACAACACGCGGTAAAAAACATTGGGGGTGCAGTGGGTCAGTCAACATACTGCCTCGCCCCTACATCAGTAACGGTGGATACGAACGCAGCCCGTCCACCCCAACGATTTCTTACCGCCATCCGTTATGCGGCATGTTAAAAGGACAGACTACTAATTCGATACGATATGAAAAAAATTAAAATTGGGATATTATTAGGAGTTGTTGCTGGGATTATTGACGTAATTCCAATGATTATGCAAAAGCTGACTTGGGACGCAAATATTTCTGCATTTACCATGTGGATAGTTGTAGGATTTCTAATTGCGACAATTGATTTAAAAATCAATTCGATAATCAAAGGTATTTTGACAGCTTTTTTGGTCTTATTGCCGACGGCAATTTTGATTGGCTGGAAAGAGCCTGTTTCATTGATACCTATAGCTATAATGACGACAATCCTAGGTGGATTGCTCGGATTTTCAATTAAAAAAATCTTAGATAAAAAGTAAGTTCATTCACAGTGTGAGTAAAAAACAGACACCTAGACGAAAGTCCTTGACTAAAAAAGGACGCTTAGCCTCTGCAAAAGACTGGATTATAAAGTATGACGGACAAAATTTAATCTCAGGATATGCGAAATGGTTTGGTGTGGACAAAATTTGTGCGATTAATGAGTTGAAAACTCTCGGAGTAATTATCCCGGAGAATTTAGAGAATCAAATCGTTGAGTCGCTTAAAAGGAGAATAGAACAAAGAAAATTAGCAAAAGAAAAAGCCGAGGCTCTCGACATCGCAGATTATGACTCGGACTACAATTTCGCTTTTATTGCAGGATACACTTCAGGAGGATTTCCGTATGGTCTGACTCATGAGGAATTAGAAAATGCAGAACTTGACAATAATGATTAACTGGACAAAAGAAACACGACCGCATAACAAAAACTATATGTCAATTGGGGTTTCGGTGCGGACAACAAAGTTCGCAGCCCGCAAAAACAGCAGTAAATGTTCAACAATGGATTCAGTGGAATAAAAACAATGACAATAAAAATCAATCATAAAAATATTATTATGAAATACTGATTGCATCGATTAGAAGTTCAATGTGACAATATGCAGGAAAAACTATAACAGTTTTAAATAAACTTGAAGGGGAAGTTATACCGGTAACTGTCTTTTTATTTATTTTTTTATTTGCCATTCTGCACTCTATTTTGTGTGCAAAAATATTAAAAATATAACCTTAAAAGTACTAGAAGGGTCTTCTGAAAAACTATTCGCAACCACGAAGTGGTTAAATTTGAACCAACGGTCAGCGAAGCTGATAACCCCGTATCGAAGTGCGGGGGCTGAAACCGCAGGCAAATCAGAACCCTGAAAAGGGTTCAACAATACCTGACTTGCTTTTATTGAACCCCTTACGGGTTCTGCCCATCTCTTGTGTCCCATCCACCGGTTTTACCGATGGTTACTCACATTAAGTCCTTTCAGGACTTGGTTCTTTGCTGTAAACTGTTGAGTGCAGGATTTATTAATGTTTTCCGATAAAAAAACCTTGTACTAAATTAAAATATTTTAATCTTAAATCGCTGTTTTCTAATTACATAATTGTCTTTCAGCAGACCCTGTATAAATACATGTTGATAAATAGGCACTATTTTTCGTTTTCAATTTCTATTGGTTTTAATAGCGATTATTTGTTGATTTTTTAGCTCTAATTCACAAAAAATTGTGCAAAATATCTTCCGAACACTCGTAATTTTTAATCCGATTTATGCTGCAATTGGAATTAAAAAATATTTTTAAATTTGCTGGAAATAAAATTAAAGCTGTAGCATTAAGCGGAACTCGGTCCCGATTTTTTTCTGGAGATAATACATTACGACGGGTTTGCATTCCGATTGCGAATTTTCGGATGTAACCCGTTAAACGTATGCGAAGTTTAGCCTGATAAAAGAATATATCCCTAAGAACAAGGTCAATCTTTGACATCCCAAATCAACCACTGCCAACATACTCTATGCTGGTTTTTCCTTATTCTCAGTTGCTTTTTCTTTGGCACGTTTACGCCTGGTGGCAAGGTTACGAAGTTGCGCTCTGAAAGGTTTGATATGAGCGTTTATACCTTTTATAAGCATTTCGGTCTCTTTGGTAGGATTGAGTGTTGCCGAAAGTTCAACGGTTTGCAGAAAAATACGAAGTTCCTCAATGAGCGTTGCTTTTGTTTTGATTTTTTGACCTTTCGGATACTTTACTGATTTCTGACGACGTACGTTCTGAATGTTGCTGTAGTTTTTTGAAATGGCTTCAAGTTTCTCTATATAAGGCCACAACCCCACATTTTTGAGTGCATCGCTTACTTCGGGTTTATCTTTTGTCCATCTCAATAATGTTTTGGTTTTACCTGTTATAATCAATGCTCCTTCATGTATTGCATTTTTGAATATTACACGTATTGTATTTGCTATGAGTTCAATACTTTCGACATGTTCATCAAAAGCTGCCCTTTCTATCGCTTTCAGATGCAACAGTAATGCGCTGATATATCGATCGAGTTCTTTTCGAAGCTGCTGCAGTTCTTCTGTCTCTGAAAATTTAGGTTTAGTGTTGCTTAACAATTTCATCAACTCATCTTGCTTCTGTAATCGTTGTAACGCAACTGAAATATTTGTATCAGATATTTGCTTTTCAGATAAATCCCTGATCAGAATTACGCCGAATGCCGATAAATCACCATATTTCAAGCGGTCGAGCCTGAGAGTAACTAATTTCTTTGCCATAATTTGATTAAATTTTCTGTTGTAAAAATGAAATACTTGATATATTTACTGATTCGGATTTTAAATTCTTACGTTTCAATAACAAATCTGATATTTCAAACTTAAAAATACACTTATGTTGTTTATTATCGATTTATCCGCAGAATAAAACCTGATAAATACTAAATATTTTGTTATCTCCTCATTGCTTTTTCTATCGTATTGAAATAATATTAGTACAAATTATAGGTATTTTCTATCGTTACGTTGACAAAACAATACATTTTACGGGTATTTTCTCTCAGAATAAATTGTTTAGTTTTACTTTTATGATATTTTTCTATTAATATTATTCATGATTGATATATTTGGTAAACATTTTCTATGATTAAAAATAACCAATAGCTTGTTATGAAAAATATTCAACGCGTTGCAGCCTTACACTAAAAGGTCTATAAAAATAATGAATACAATGTGGAGTTACATGAGTGATGTTACAAAAGTAACGAAAGTGTTGTAGATATACAAGAGAGGCTTAATAAAAATAAAGTAATTGAAGTAATGTCAATTCAATGAGTTTATAAAAGTTATAACTGCATTGGCAGCATACAATATCAGAATTTTAAAATTAAATCAACTGATGTTTGTCCTGTTCTTTCAGAATTCCGGTTCTGCAGAAATATCGATTCCTGTATGGAGTTTCAAAAGTTCAAACAGATTGAAAATACATTATCAAATACAGTGCACTTTTTTTGGCTAACAGGCTGAAATTATGAATACAAAGATACAAAAAAAAAGTTGCAGCAAAAAAAAAATTAAATACATCTCTGAAAATATATCAACAATTAATTGCATTTTTTTTGCTAAATTGCCAAACTTTTAGAATATATGACTAATACAGTAATAACAAAGGTGCATTGCGCCAAAGCTCCAAACTGACTTTTTTGGAAGCACAAATAATAAGAGGCATCTGATAAATGATTGTTAATTTTGTTAAACCTGATGTATTTACAACGTTTCTCTATAGCTATAACATAAAAATGAAAGAAGGCAATCCCATGCATAATAAGTGTTTAGTGGTGATAGACATTCAAAATGATATTACAAAAAACTACAAAGAAATTATTGACAATGTAAATCGGGCAATAGATTGGGCAGTGGAAAATGAAATTCATGTTGTTTACATAAGGCATTATAACTTATCCGATGGTACAAGGACTTTCAAGCCTGATACTCGTGGGTCTGAATTGGTTTCGGACATGAAATTGGTTTCCACAAATATTTTTGAAAAGTCAAAAGGCAACGCATTGACCAGTAATGATTTTGCCGACTTTATCAGGAAAAATGAAATAAACGAATTTTACATTACAGGAGCAGACGCCATTGCCTGCGTGAAATCAA
>CAYONE010000123.1:0-8665 GCA_964405245.1 uncultured Paludibacter sp. | reverse complement strand
GATATGTCGAACGGCGATACCTTTTTTTCACGTTCAACAGTGAACACGAGAGAAACCATTGAAATTGACGGAGTATCATATCCGGTCGTAAAACTCGAAATTTCGAATACTTCACACCCTTTCTACACAGGAAAACAAAAACTTGTGGATACTGCAGGACGTGTGGATAAATTTATGAACCGTTATGCTAAACGTATGGAAGGAAAGAAATAATTTTTTTTCTGAAATTATTAAAAAACCGGCTTGGATTTTTCCAGCCGGTTTTTTTGTATATGGAGTTTACCAAGTTGTAAAGTTCATTGAGTTTATAAAATTGTAAAGTTCATGATTATCAGTCGTCAGTCGTCAGTTGTCAGTTTTCAGTCGTCTTTACTCTTTGTTCTTTACTCATAAAAACTAATCTTCCTCTTTCTTGGTTGCTTCGTATTCTTTGAGCAGTTTGTCCTGGATATCAGCCGGAACGAGTTCGTAACTTGCAAATTTCATTGTAAACGAAGCGCGACCACCTGTGAGCGAACTTAAAGTTGTTGAATAACTGCCAAGTTCTTTCAAAGGTACTTTTGCCGAAAGTTTTTCGAAACCTTTCTCGCTCTGCATTCCCATAATCATCGCACGGCGTCCCTGAAGGTCACTCATTACATCACCCATCCGATCAGATGGCACAAGTACAACCACATCGTAAATCGGTTCAAGAAGTTTTGGACCTGCTTCTTTAAACGCTTGCGCAAAAGCATTACGTCCTGCCAGACGGAATGAGATTTCATTAGAATCAACAGGGTGCATTTTTCCATCGTAAACAATTACACGTACATCGCGCGCATAGGAACCAGTAAGAGGACCTTGTTCCATGCGGTCGTTGATACCTTTAAGAATTGCAGGTAGGAAACGTGCATCAATCGAGCCGCCAACAATACTGTTGATAAATACCAATTTTCCGCCCCATTCAAGATCATATACTTGTGTGTCACGAACGCTGATTTTATATTCCTGTCCGCCAAATCTGAACATCTCGGGCGCCGGCATTCCTTCGAAGTATGGTTCGATAATAAGGTGAACTTCACCGAACTGACCAGCTCCACCCGATTGTTTCTTATGGCGATAATCAGCACGGGCGACTTTTGTAATGGTTTCTCTGTAAGGAATTTTTGGTTCTTTATACTCGATTGCAATTTTATCGTTGTTTTCAACTCTCCATTTGAGTGTACGTAAATGGAATTCACCCTGTCCGTAAAGAATTGTTTGTTTCAATTCTTTTGATTGTTCAATAATCCATGTTGGATCTTCTTCGTGCATACGGGTAAGAATTTCACTCAACTTTTCATCATCGCCTTCCGAAACTGCTTTAATAGCACGTCGGTATTTTGGGTCAGGATATTTAATAGGCGGATAATCGTATTCACAACCCTTTACATTCAATACATTACCGGTACGGGTATCTTTAAGTTTTACTGTAGCGCCAATATCTCCGGCAACAAGTTCTTCCACTTTGTTCCTGATTTGTCCGGCAACCGCAAAAAGCTGACTTAATCTTTCTTTTGAACCACGACTTATATTCTGAAGGTCATCACCTTCTTTTACCCTTCCACTCATAACTTTGAAGTATGAAACTTCGCCGATATGTGGTTCAATGCTGGTTTTGAATACATACAAACTTGCAGGTCCGCTTTTATCCGCAGTAATTTCTTCTCCATCTGTAGTTACCGGTTTTTGTGTCAGGTTTACGCTTGGGGCAACATTTCCAACAAATTCCATTAGTCGGCGCACGCCCATATCTTTTGAAGCTGAAACACAAATAACTGGAAACATATCGCGATGCAGTAAACCTTTTCTGATTCCGGCTCGCATTTCATCTTCGGAAAGTGAACCCTGATCGAAGAATTTTTCCATCAATTCTTCATCATGTTCAGCAGCAGCCTCCACAAGAAGATTGTGTAGTTCCTGAGCGCGTTCCATTTGGTCAGACGGAATATCGAGAACTTCAGGTGCACCACCTTCTGGCTTCCATTTGTACATTTTCATCTTCAACACATCCACCATGGCATTGTAATTAATACCGGCATTTATCGGATACTGAATAAGTACAACTTTATTTCCGAAATTTTCTTTTAATTGTTCAATTGTATTATCAAATTCAACTTTTTCGTGATCGAGATGATTGCACACAAAAATTACAGGTTTATTGTGTTTTTCGGTATATCGGAAATGGTTTCCTGTACCTACTTCGATACCATGTTGTGTGTTGATAACTATAAGTGCAGTGTCGGTAACACTAAGTGAAGTTACTACTCCTCCGATAAAATCATCGGATCCGGGGCAGTCGATAAAATTAAGTTTTTTGTCGTTAAATTCGGTTTGGATGAGGGTGGAAAATACCGAATAACCATAGTCTTTTTCAACGGGGAAATAATCTGAAACTGTGTTTTGAGCACCAATTGTGCCTCTGCGTTTTATAATACCACTCTCGTAAAGGATAGCCTCAACAAGAGTGGTTTTCCCAGAGCCGGAATTACCGAGTACCGAAATGTTTTTAATTTCGTTTGTTTGATATACTTTCATATGCTTATAACTATAAATAAATTAATAAATTAGCAATTAATACTATTCAAAAATATCTGTTTGCAATGTATGAAATTTACTTATAAGCGCTACTTCAAATTTTATGTTTTACAACATTGTTTTGGAGAGTATGATAAGTATTTTAAAGAATTTTAATTAATGTAACATTATTTACTATTTAGACGATAAAAGAATGATATAAATTGTTCAGGTTTTAATTTACTTCAAACTATTTTTTAAGTGGTGATATTTCAATCGCTGCCAAGTTTTTAACCGCTGTCAGGGTTTGGATTGAAAGGGAATTACCGATTATCCTCTAACCTTCCCATCAACAATTACCGCGCATGTGGCATCTCCGGTAATATTAAGTACGGTGCGTATCATATCGAAAATACGGTCGAGGGCGTAAAGCAGTGGCAGACCTTCCACAGGAATACCTGCTGAAACAAGCACAGCCACAACCAAAAGTGTAGGACCAGGAACACCTGCCTGACCTATTGCACCCACGGTTGAGGTTATAGCTATGGCCAAATATTGTGGCAGTGCAAGTTCAATTCCATATAATTGAGCAAAAAACATAGCCACAATAGTGTAATAAATTGCACTTCCGGTCATGTTGATTGTAGCGCCAAGCGGAATTACAAATGCGGCTGTTTCTTTTCTCACATTCAATTCGTTTTCGCAGGTTTCGAGCGTAACAGGCAAAGTTGCAAGTGAGGAAGCCGTAGAAAAAGCTACAATTTGCGGTCGGAGCATGGCTTTGATAAAAGGAAATACTTTTTGTTTCGAAAACAGTTTGATAAGCAGCGGATAAAAACCGAGTAGGACAATAAAGAAAAGAATAACATTTAACCACAAAAGATTTCCAACTTTAAGAATTAAATCGAAACCAAAAGTTCCTGTAGCATCAGCCATTAAACCAAATACGCCAAGTGGGGCTACAAGCATAACTTTACCAATGCACCAAATCAGCGCGTTAAGTAAAGTGTTTATTCCGTTTATCACGGGTTGTTTAGCTGCTGAAGGAAGCACGCTAAGTCCGAAACCAAGAAAAAGTCCGAAGAAAATTATCTGCAAAATATTACCTTCAGCCATAGCCTGAATAGGATTTGCAGGAATTATTCCGATAATCATTGTCCAAAAATCAAGTTTTTCGGGTGTAGGATTATAATTCTGTTCAGGGAAAAATGCGCGAATCGTTTCGATTGGGATACCTTCGCCTGGTTTAATAATCCATGAGCCTGCAAATGCAAGCATTACTGTTGTAAGTGTTGTTATAAAAACAAACAAAATGGTTGTAAGTCCGATTCTTCCGGCTGAACGGGTGGCTCCAAGCGATGATGATCCGGAAACAATTGAAATAAATACCAATGGTACAACCAGCATTTTGATAAGCTGTATAAAAAGAGTTCCCAAAGGTGCAAACATCGAAGCTGAATCGCCCATAAGACGACCAACCGCAATTCCCAGAATCATGGCTACAAGAATCTGAAAACTGAGATCGCGAATTGTTTTTTTTAAGTTGAATTTCATATTTTTTATTGAATTAAGAACAAAACTTAAGACAAAGGACGACAGTCAACAGACGACTGATGCCAGACAACAGACAACAGACAACAGACGAAGAACTATGAACTTTATAAACTTTATAAACCTTATCTAAAGTGATGAAGGCTTTATAAACTTTCAAACTTTCCAAACTTTCCAACTTTATAAACTAATTAACTGTTTATCCATTCCTCCGACTTCCAATCGTCCTAAGCATTTCGTTAAAAAACAATTTATCTTTTCGTATATAATAAATTGATACGAATAGACAAATGACGAAAATGAGTGCAAAAACAATAAAGCTATTGTCGTAAAATAATTTTACTGTAGTAGAAAACAGTACTGACCCGCCCAAAATAAATACAAAAGTAACTAAATTCAGATATGCAATCATATCCCCAAGTTTACGACCAAGATTTGAATTTTGTAGCATCGATAAATTTGGAACCTGGAAAATTCCACCCATGAAAGCGGTAGCAAAAACAAGTATTCCGTAAATTATTAACGGAGGTTTAACGGATGCAAGTATAATTAATAATAGCATCATTCCTGCCAATCCGATGAGGATTAAGCCCGGATTTACGCTTTTACCCTGTAGTTTTCCTGCAGTCCAGCATCCAGCCGCAATGCCTACAGCTGCCAAAGCCATAATTATTCCTGTAACAGTATTCGATGCATGGTAAATATTTGCAGTATGTATAACCAAATTCATTTGAAGAATACTGCCAATGAGCCAAAACGATGCAGCTCCAAAAACAGCGCTGTTAACAAATCCGGTTTTATGCCCCAATTGATAGGATTCAATTATAAACTTAACAGGATTAATAGAGTTGTTCAAATCCTCATCAGGTGGCAACTCCACTGCTTCAATTCGCGTTGTGCTAAAATAACCCAGGGCTGCAATTATTATAAAAAGAGCCGACAAAAACCATAGTTGATAAAAATCGGATACAATTGAAGCAGTAACAGTTCCAATAAGAATGCCAAGAAATGCCATCATTTCAAATACGCCACTTCCGTATGAAACGCCTTCAGACCCTCCGATATCGCGTATTAAACTATATTTCGATGGTGAATACAATGCGCTTTGGCAACCCATTAGAATTACTGAAAATACAGCAAGCCAAATCCACTGATAATAAAAGGCAATAATAGCCACAGCCATAATCGGAAACTCGATAAGTTTAAAAATGCGAAAAATCTTCAGTTTCGAGTATTTAACCGAAAGCATTCCGCCAACAGAAGAAAGAAAAATATATGGTAAAACCAAGCTGCCCGATACCAATGCAACAAGTTGTGATTTGCTAAGCCATTCTGGTGCCGACCAGGTTACGGCTGTAAAAATTACTGCATTTTTCAGTAAATTGTCATTGTAAACGCCCAAAAAGTTACTAATAAAAAGTGCATTCCACTTGCTTCGTACGCTGAACTTCATTTAATATTTTTTTTACTTGCTACAAAAATAATGGATTTGAATTAAACCACCAATTAACAATTTTGTCAATGAATTTATTTCAACGATAATATGATTTTGTTAATTTAAAAATAAAGAGTTGATTTTTTGCTGAAATTAAATTTGAGTGTAAGATAAAAGCTGTATTATGTAAGTTAAATTATGAAACTGTTTCGTATTTCACAAATAATAAACATGATTTCGATTGAAAGAAATAAGGTTTCATATCAAAGTGCTATTCGGTGCTTTCTGATTCGGTTTTATCAACAATAGAAATAAATTTTAATTAAGTTAAACATTTTATTGATGTAGTTGTTAATATAATTAGATGGGTGTTGTAACATATATTAGGCTAAATTTCGGATAAATATAAATATTAATAACTTAATTTAATTAAATTACAAATAATTTAATAATGTTATTTATTAATTTTGCATCATTATGAAACGGGTTACTATTTGGATATTGATTTTTTTTATGATAATTACCTTTGCAGGATTAATATCGCTGCAATTAAGGTATCTTCGTATTAATGCCGGTATGATAGAAAGCCAGTTTAACGACAAAGTACAAAGTAGTTTGTACCAAACAGCAACATTTCTTGAAGAAAAGGAAGCTTTACAGTATATGGCTCAAACGCTACAGGGTATAGACTATCAGGGAGAAAGAAATAAAATCCTCACCCCATCAGTCGATGATATTTTAATGCAGAACACACTTGACAGCGTAACAAATAAGCTCAAATTAAATTCCAATCAAATTACCAAACCAAGCCTGAGATTGTCAAACAGGCATGGAAAGGCGAACATTGAAGAAACATCGAGATTTCTACAGGAAAAGTTCAAACAGAATTTTTCGCGATCAAAAACCATACTCGATCAGGCTGTATTCAGATGGCTGAAAGAATCGGAAAAAAAGGAAATATCAGAAAGAATAAATTTCGATGAAGTAAATGTGGTACTTGAAAGATTTTTGATAAACAATGGTGTTGATTTACAATTTACATATTCAATTGTTGACAAACAGGGAAAATTAATTTACAAAAATGAAAAGGACATAATACCTGCTAACAACAACCAAAAACCATACATATATACGCAAAGGCTTTTTCCATCAGAAGTAAGTTCGAAATCGGTTTTTTTACAGGTAAGTTTTCCTACAAAAAACGATTTTATACTTCATTCGTTAAATCTGTTGATACCTTCAACCTTGTTAATTTTGTTAGTTTTTGGCGTTTTTGTGGTAGCGATAATAATTATTTTCAGACAAAAACGCATGAACAATATGAAAAACGACTTTGTTAACAATATGACGCATGAATTTAAGACGCCGATTTCAAGTATTTCGCTTGCATCGCAAATGCTACAGGATCCGGCAGTAGGAAAAACTCCGCAAACACTGAAACATATCTCTACTGTAATTCATGATGAAACAAAACGTTTAGGTTTTATGGTAGAAAAAGTATTGCAAATGTCGGTTTTTGAGCATGACAAATCAATTCTTAAATTGACCGATTTAAATATGAATGCCCTGATTAAGGACATTATAAGCAATTTTTCGCTTAAGGTAACCAACAAAGGCGGTAAAATTATTTCGAAACTCGAAGCAACCTATGATTTGGTGTATGTGGATGAAGTCCATTTTACCAACGTGATTTTTAACCTTATGGATAATGCATTGAAATATTGCGATAAACCGCTGCTGTTGACCGTAGAAACTATGAACGAAAAAAATAATCTTGTAATAAGTATTGAAGATAACGGAATAGGAATTGGTAAAGAAGATCAGAAAAGAATTTTCGAGAAATTTTACAGAGTTCATACCGGAAATCTTCACAACGTAAAAGGATTTGGTCTTGGACTGGCCTATGTAAAGAAAATTGTGAACGAACATAAAGGAACTATCAAAGTAGAAAGTGAGCCCGAAATAGGGACAAAATTTATTATTACAATACCAACACTTAAAAATTAAGTATTATGACAGACGAAAAAGTAAAAATTTTATTATGCGAAGATGACGAAAATCTTGGCATGTTGTTGCGTGAATATCTGCAGACCAAAGGTTACGATGCAGATTTGCAACCCGATGGTGAAGCCGGCTTAAAGGCTTTTAACAAAAACAAATACGACTTCTGTGTTTTGGACGTTATGATGCCAAAGAAAGACGGTTTTGCGCTTGCAGCTGATATCCGCGCGCTGAATTCCGAAGTACCCATTGTTTTCCTCACCGCTAAATCGATGAAGGAAGATATTTTGCAAGGATTCAAATTAGGCGCCGACGATTACTTGTCGAAACCATTCAGCATGGAAGAATTGCTGTATCGTATCGAATCGATTCTTCGTCGCGTTAAAGGCAAAAAAGCAAAAGATGTGGTAGTTTACAACATTGGACGTTTTGTTTTCGATTCGCAGAAACAAACCCTCAGCCTGGACAACGACTCCAAAAAACTTACTACTAAAGAATCGGAATTACTGACTTTGCTTGCAGCCAATGCTAACAGCATTCTTGAACGTAATTTCGCTTTAAAAACCATTTGGGTTGACGACAACTACTTCAATGCCCGCAGCATGGATGTTTACATTACCAAACTGCGTAAATTGCTGAAAGATGATCCTAATGTAGCGATTATCAACATTCACGGTAAAGGTTACAAACTTATCACTCCTCAAACCAAGGAAGATTAAGCTTAATTGAAGTTTTCTGAATATCAAAATAAGCTGTCTGAGAAATTCAGGCAGCTTTTTTTAATTGGTTTAATTTTATTTTTTTTCAGAATGGAATTTAAATTTCCTACGATTAAGAAATTTTCAACTGTTCGAATTTTTAATAGTTGTCCGCTCGAACAGATTTTCAAATCAGTAAATAGTCCGTATGTTTGGTAAAATTTCAATTGAAGCAAAAAAATTCATTGAATCAATTCCATGTTCATACTCAAATTTGGATGATTCAAAGTTCAAAATCCGACATTCATGGTTTGAATATTGTATCAAATAAAGTTTAATTCTATCTTTGTTTATTCATATTCAATTAAATAGTATGGAAAAATCGGACAATACAATAGTTCGTTAATCTTTATGTTAAATCTCTGATTATTAGAAAAATAACTCT
>CAYONE010000122.1:0-9163 GCA_964405245.1 uncultured Paludibacter sp. | reverse complement strand
ATTTTAAGGCTCAAAGATAACATTTTTTAAGGCGCGAAAGCGGATACTCATATAATTTAAAGCAAAATCAAATTTTTTAATGATATTTGAACCAAAAATGAACACTAAAGTCAATAATAGAAATAATCTCAAAAAAAAATTTATTTCTTGTATCATGATTAATTTTATTTCTACCTTTTATAATTATTTTGAGTCATTTTGTGGTTAATATTTTTATTGTGATAAAGTAGAATTAGCTACAAAATACAATTTTAGAAATGAAATGATTAAGCAAAATTAGCATCAAATGTTAAGTATGACACTTCATTACATCAAAAAACATTATATCTGTGATATTTAATGTAGAAGGATAAAAGTTAACAGTTATTTTTCGAAAAAATGCTTAGTTCAAAAAAAATAAATACAGGTTAAAGTGAAAATCATTTCTTTAAAAAAATACACTTAAAAGAAATAATATTAGAAATATTGAACCTCTACAAAGAATAATTGTTTTAATATTGATAACATTAAGTAAAAATAATTCAAATCAATAAATAATTCAATATAAAATTTCCCCGCTTTTTTCTTTTTTTAATTTTCAAAATTTTTAAAATTATAAAAATGAAAAAATTTTTTCTTTTTACTATTCTTACTTTTTCTACGTTTTTGATATTTAGTCAAAAACAGGAATTGTCAGAAAATTTCAAAAAAAGGGAGCTAAACGCGCCCACTGAAGTAAAGAACGAATTGCTGAAAATCCGTCAGGATATAACGGCAAAAAATCTGAATTATCTGGTAAGTTTTACCTCTAAATCAGCACTCCCCATTGAAAAAATCACAGGCGAAAGAGAACTGACACAAGCGCAGGCTACTCAGTTATTACAAAGAATCAAAAACAATCAGTTAAAACTGCAAACTAAAATTAAACAGAATCCTTATTTGATGCTTAACAGTAAGGACGAAGGAACTGAAACAGATGGTGATAGTCCGTATATTTATGGAAATCCAACACAAAGTTATCTCGATTTACGAACAGCAGGTTTAGTTTCACCTGTTCGCGATCAGGGAGCATGGGGCACTTGTTGGGCATTTGGTGCAATGGCTTGTTACGAAGGCAGCTACAGAGTGGTTAACAATACATTTATCAATGCTTCGGAACAATATGTAATAAACTGCTCCGGTGCAGGCACACCTTCGGGTGGTTTGGCATTTGAAGTGTTGGATTGGATGGTTGACAATCACAAAAATATTTCTGCAGAAACATCCTTACCCTATGCCGGAGCATCCGGAACTTGTCCGGGAGCTACACCACCCACCGATTACTATGCTGTGAACTGGGGAATTGTACATCCTTCAGGAAACACAGAACTCATTCCTACAGTTGCACAAATAAAGGACGCAATTTGCCGTTACGGAGTAATATCGGCATCGGTAAAAGCAACCACTAATTTTAAGTATTATGCCGGAGGAGTATTTTACGAATTTCCGAGTGCCTCACCGTATGGTACTAATCATGCTATTGCAATTATTGGATGGAATGATGCTTTTCAATCGTGGTTGATAAAAAACTCATGGGGTAACGAATGGGGCTCAAACTGTGGTTATGGTACTGATGAAGGTTATATGTGGATAAAGTACAACAGCAACAACATTGGAAAAAGGGCAGCATGGGTAAAAGCGCAGAAAAAATTTGAATACAGGTTTAAAGCCGGAGCTAAATGGCACGACTTTTTCTGCATTGGATCAGAAATTCCTAAAACAGGTGATGTAAATGGCGATGGTAAGGATGATATCATTACCTTTACAAGAGGAACGGATGCTGATGTATATGTAGCACTATCGGATGGTCAGAAATTTAACGGGCGTGGATTAAAATGGCACGACAGATTTTGTGTAGGGAATGAAATTCCGCTTGCAGGCGATTTTAACGGCGATGGAAAATGCGACATAGTAACATTTACTCGAGGAAATACCGGTGATGTATATGTAGCTTTAAGCAACGGAAGTTCTTTTCAGGGTACCAGTGTTAAATGGCACGACAATTTCTGTATAGGAACAGAAATTCCTTTGGTTGGAGATTTCAATGGCGATGGAAAAGATGATATTGCAACTTTTTCACGCGGCTCTAATGCTGATGTTTTTGTGGCTTTAAGTAATGGAAGTTCATTTATCGGAACTGCTGTAAAATGGCACGACAGTTTTTGTTATGGCAATGAAATACCGCTTACCGGCGATTTCAATGGCGATAAAAAGTGTGATATAGCCACATTTAACCGTGGAACAAAAGGCGATGTATTCGTTGCGCTTTCAAACGGCAGCTCATTTATTGGCTCAGGTCTGAAGTGGCACGATTCATTCTGCTATGGAACTGAAATCCCAGTTGCTGCCGATTTCAGTGGAGATAAAAAGTGTGATTTACTCACCTTCCTGCTTAATCCTACAGGAGATGTGTATGGAGCTATATCAAACAGGGCTAAATTTATTGGAACAGCTTATAAAGTGCACGATTATTTCGGTTTAGCTGGCGAAATACCATTGGCAGGCGATTTTAACGGCGATGGGAAAGCCGATTTGGTAACTTTTATCAGAGATTCAAAATCGGAACCGGGAAGAGGTGATGTATATGTTGGTCTGGCACGGTAATTTTTAAAGACGTTATAACAAATTAGTGTAAATCTGCACAATAAAGCAATGAAAATCATTATTTTAATAATTGTTTGCATAGTAAGCAATTGTTCAGAAAAGCAGAAAAATGCGAATTCGCAAATCATACAGATAAATCATCCGGAATGTTGTAGTACAACTGTAAAAACAAATCCGGGTGATACCCTTAAAATCAGCTTTACTGAATATCCTGGCAGAGCTTACACATGGATGCCACAAAAAACTGAAAATTCAAACAAAATCCTGTTTTTATTCGAAAAACACACTCAATTATCGACCAATGACGATACACCGGAAACTGCTGATTATTATTTCCTTTGTGTAAAAAGCGGGGAAATAACTCTTACATTCAGATATGTAAGACCATGGGAAATACATAAAGCAGCAGCTGATTCATGCGTTGTGAAGGTAAAAATTTTAAAAAAACAACATCAAAAATAAATTAATTTTCAAGCTTCAAATACTGAAATTAAACCTGACAGAATAAAGAAATTTCTGTCAGGTTTACTATTTAAAAATCACAGGTTTCAAACTTAGTTTAACTTTAACAAGAATTTTTTGCTGGAATTCATTCCATAACTCATATTGTGATTTAGTATTTTTTAATCAACAATTGATTCCGAATTGTCGGGTTTTCAATCTGTTTAATATGATTTACAGTAATATATAAATTTTGAGCAAAAATATATGTGCATCTAAAATTTTGTTACTATTCAGCACCTCCAAAGGTATTTTAAATAAGATTTTAATTTAAGAATTGATAGTTTTTTAATCTAAATGTAAATAAAAAAAGACCTTGCTGATAAGAGGTAACTTCCTGTTACGCTCCAGAACTCCCCCTTCATGCTTCGACGTGAGCTCATCCGAACGGGGTTGGGGGGCTGAGTAATTACAAAATTTTGTTTTGTAAGTTAATTCCTTGCTTTTATTTTTTGAAAACAAGCTGCATTTTTTTGTTAAGTTGGTGTTCTAAATTAGTTTATATCATTCGAACTCCTCATTATCTGTTCGGGATTACACCTGACAGGGTTTTAAAACCTGTCAGGTGTAGATAGTTTTTCTTTACCAAACGATATAGATAGTACATGTATTTCTGTTCACTTACTTTGAAAATAAATAGGTACATTTTAATACTATTAACGTCATTAATTTATCAAAACATGAAGTGTAAGCATCAAAATTATTATACAAATTAAAATCAGCATGTGTTTTATTTGTATTCTTAAAATATCACCAAATTATCAATTACAAATAATTATATCATGAAAAGAATTACTCTACTTACTTTACTGGCAATTGCCATTACTTCAATTACCGCTCAAACTTCGTTTAAGTGGTATGGTATTCAAACCGATCAGGTATGGGATTACAGCACAGCCAATTGGTTAGATCCTTCATTCCCTATTCCACTTCCCAAAACATTTGTTGAAGGTGCTACCGCGATTTTTGACGATGCATCGGCTGAGGGTTCGGATACTATAAAACTATCGGGAATTGTTACTGTTGCCGATGTAAACATAAACGCAACCAAAACTTACGTATTGCGGCGTGTTGGTACTACTGATACACTTAAAGGAACCGGAACGCTTATCAAAGATGGTGCTGGATTATTTGTAATGGATATACCCAATCTGTTGGAGGGAGGTACTATTATCAGGAATGGGAAACTGATGATGGAAAAACAAACCACACCGAATATATTCGGAAAAAAACTGGTACTGGATGGTGGTACTGCCAATTTTGCCACAACAACCAGCAGTTCCTATCCAAGCATTACTGTTCCAATTGAAATTCCTGCAGGAAAAACAGGAAATATCGAGTGCTCGAGATACTCATATTTCAGTAGTCCAATTACAGGTTCAGGTAATCTGACGATTTATGCAGGTGGTGAAAGAACGTATCTTGGTCAGAAAAACGTACAACCTGATTGGAGTAAATTTACTGGCAATGTAAGAGTTGAAGAATATGTTATGAGCGGTGTTAATCCCGGATTCAGAGGTCTCGTGCTGAACACTAACAAAACTTTCAAGGATACACTGGATGGACAAAATATTGATTCTACATTTTACAATCGTCGGCTTACACTTGCGAGTAAAGTACAGCTTGTTTCAGAATCTGGTTCTCGTGCTTATGCAATTGGTGAGCTAATATCAGAAGACAGCACAACTGTTCTTGCAGGATATTATAAAGAATCAACTACGCCAATTATTAGATATTACATAGGCGGACTAAATACCGATGTTGTTTATAAAGGTAGAATTGCAGAATGTAATGGTGTAAAGAAAGGCTACAACAAAGTAGGAATATATAAAGTTGGAACTGGCACTTATACGCTAACCCACCATAACAACAATATTATTGGTGGAGTAGTTATAATTGGCGGAACATTAAACTTCAGCGATGAAGTTTGGCGTGGGAACTATCGAGGATCAGCGGGTAATAATGTTATTGTAAAACAATATGGCAATGTGGGTGGAACAGGTCGTATTCAGGGAAATCTTGATGTTTACGGTGGTTTGAAACCCGGAAACAACGGTATTGGAAAACTTTTAATTACTGATACTCTCGCATTGAATCCGTTGAGTAAATACGATATTCCTGTAAGTTACTCTTTTGCTTATAAGAACAACACCGGAGCTGCTGCCACTTACACTTATCGAAATGGTGGTATCCGTGGATTTAACCTGAATTTGTATGCAGGCTCTGTTTCCGAATTCGAAATTCAATCATCGCGTTCGTACGATCAGGTTGTGGCAAGCGGAAAATTGAAATTTGTTGGTGACGACTCCGGAGCTAAACCAAAAATCAAAATTGTAGTAAAAGAAGGCTCTACAATAAATGATGGTGATAAATTCGAAGTTATTAAAGCGCGTACTGTTGATGCTGCTTCCGGCGAATTTGACATTGAGTTCCCGCAAATTGAAGGAATTACATGGAGTGTGGAAGCAAAATACGACACAGTAAAAGTTGATCAGGAAGAATTTACACACACTACAAAAGTTGTAACACAAACAAATGCCGATTCAACCGCCGTTACCGTTTTCAAAACCGATGGTGAAATTATTAACTACAAAGTTATTGTTACCGCAAAAGGAGGTACAGGAGTTAAAAATGTTGTTAACAGTATGGTAAAAGCATTCCCTAATCCTACTTCAGGTATGTTGACTTTTGAAAGTTCTGAATCGCAGATTAATGCAATAGAAATTATTAATCTTCAGGGACAAATTATCGAAAGCCGTCAGATAAAAACCAATAAAACAACACTTGATTTATCGCATTTGCCAGCCGGTGTTTATTACGCTAAAGTTAAAACCGATACAGGTACTGAAATGCAAAAAATTATGCTGAAATAATTTCTGAAATTACTAAAACAAAGGCTGTCTGTTTACTTTTACAGGCAGCCTTTGTTATAAAACTACCCCTGCCCATAAACGGGAAAATTTGAAAACAAAAAAAGCAAATTCGTAAAAATCACTAATTGCAAATCAAGCAAAAACAATAATTGTTATGAAAAAAAATCTTTCAATTCTCATACTCCTTTTGTTCGCAACAGGTATAACTCAGGCTCAATTACCTGCATTTCCCGGTGCCGAAGGATTTGGAAAATACTCTTTAGGCGCACGAGCATCATCTACACCAACAGTTTATCATGTTACCAATTTAAACGATGCCGGAGCGGGTTCATTGCGTGATGCTGTAAGTCAGCCTAACCGCATTGTGGTTTTCGATGTGGCAGGTGTTATCAGTATCAGTTCACGCATTGTTTTCGCTGGTAACCTAACAGTTGCCGGACAAACTGCACCCGGCGATGGCGTGGTTGTTTATGGCAATGGCGTTTCTTTTTCCGGAGCAAAAAACGTTATTGTACGTAATATGCGCTTCCGTATGGGTACAAAAGGCGATTCGGGTAAAGATGCTGCCGGAATTTCAAACGGAACGGATATGATTTTCGATCATTGTTCGTTTACATGGGGTTTGGATGAAACTTTCTCCATCAGTTGGGATAGTAAAGGTTCAGAACCCGGAAATATTACCATCCAAAATTCCATTATCGGTCAGGGAATTATGACGCACTCAGCCGGAGGATTGATTCAAACCAATGGCGGAATATCATTATACAAAAATCTTTATATCGATAATAAAACCCGTAACCCGAAAGTGAAAGGACTGAATCAGTATGTAAATAATGTGGTTTACAACTGGGGCTCGGGCGGTGGTTATATTCTGGGCGACTCCGAAGGAACTTCGTGGGCAACTATCGAAAATAATTATTTTATAAAAGGACCAAGTACCGGAGGCACCGAAGCATTTGTGAGAGCTAACAATAATTTTCAGCTTTACCAGGCTAATAATTATATCGATTATACTACCGATGGTGTACTTAACGGACGACTTGCTGTTCCCGACGATTTTGGTCAGGCAGCTTTTGTAAGCAATTACGCGGGTTTTACCGGAATTCCTAAAGTACATCCTGTCATCGATAATTACCTTACACCCGTGCAGGCTTATCAGTGGGTTGCCGACAGTGCAGGCGCTGTAATTCCTACCCGCGACCAGGTGGATAAATATCTGATTCGTGAACTTACTTCGTTGGGTACAATTGGCGCGTTGATTAATGGTGAAGCAGATCTTGGTTTGCCCGGAAGTGTGGGATATGTGTTTTCAGCGCCGAAACTGCCTGATACCGATGGCGATGGAATGCCTGATGCATGGGAAGATGCCAACGGGTTGAATAAAAATAATCCAGCCGATGCGGTACAATTACACGAAAGCGGTTATTTAAACATCGAAATATACATTAACGGAATAAAGAAAGGGCATGAATATGTAAAGTACCCAACGGCATTGTCGGTAAAAGCGTTAGATATTAATTATATAACGCTCAAATGGACCAACAATGCCGAAGCCGCTACAAATATAGTTATCGAAAGCTCAACCGACAACAGCATTTTTACTGAAATTGCTCGTTTAGCGCCTGCCGAAACGCAGTATAAAGTTGAGAATCTGCCTTCCAATACTACTTATTATTTTCGGCTGAAAACACTGAACGGCGATATGGAATCGGTTTACACCTCCACGCTGAAAACTGCCACGCTTGGCGAAGCCGCACCGCCGGTTCCGTGCATCGATCCGGTTCCCACTGATAAATCATTGATCAGCTCGTATATGCAAACTACTTTGCAATGGACAAACCTTACCGGAATTTGGGCAGGTGCGTTGTATTACGATGTTTTTATGGGTACTTCGCCCGAAAATCTCGATAAAATTGCCACCGGAAAAACAGCTTCGAATCTATTGGTTAATATTTTGCCGAATACTACTTACTTTTGGAGGATTGATGTTACAAACCTGCTGGGAAGCGTAACGGGTGATGTGTGGAGTTTTACTTCGGGCAGAAAACCCGAACGCGAAAAGGTTGCCTGTTTCCCGATGGATGAAACTGAAGGGATTTCAGCTTCAAACGATATTCAGGGATATGCCACGGCACGGAATTTTACGCCCGTATGGAACGCGGGAAAAGTTAAAAATTGTGTAACCATACCATCTTCGCCTTCAAACGCTGCATTTGTACAAAATCATTACGATGCGATAAGTCTTGGTAACGAATCGTTTTCGGTGGAAATGTGGTTTAAATCAGCCGGAGGTGCTGTGGATTGGTATTTGATACACAAGGGAAGTCATACAAAAAATACCACAACCGGCATGACGGGAAAATGGTTTGGCATACAATATAATAAAACCGGCAGCAACGACCGCTTAACCTGGGCTATTGACGATGATGTAACAAAAACTGACCTGAATGTAACGCCCGGTTCAACTTATTTCGACAATAAATGGCATCATGTAGTGGCAGTGCGCGATATGGAAGCCGACCAAATTAAAATTTATATGGATGGCGTGTTAAAAGGCTCAAAAACCGATGGTACGGGTAATATCGCCCAAACCGAAGATTTGGTAATTGGCAACACCAACGTGAATTTTGTTAATGCTTTTGGTGGTTCGCTCGACGAAATTTCTATTTACAAAGGCGCGCTTAGTGCCGAAGAAGTACTTGACAATTATAATTACGGACTGAAATCGGGCTTCGGAAAACCCGGATTGATACACGATGCCATAGTTTATCCAAACCCATTTATCAACCACTTGCAAATAAAACACATTAACTTGATTGATGGACAGGCTTCGGTGCAAATCCGCTCGCTTACCGGACAGGTAATATACAGCGCAACGCCCATGGTAGAAAACGGTTCGGTTAACCTTGCCAACCTTAACGAAATTCCGGCCGGACTTTTCATTTGCACAATAAAAACTGCCGGAAACGAAATTTCGGTAAAGGTGATGAAATAAGTAAATGATCAGAATTAACTTGTACTATCCATATCGATTAGTTTAGAAAAACTATCTACAGCTAACAGGTTTTTAAAACCTGTTAGCTGTAATCCCGAACAGATAATGAGGAGTTCAAAAAATATCACTGCCGTACGAAAGTTTTCAAAAAAGCTGATTTTGCAATTTCAAA
>CAYONE010000121.1:0-9392 GCA_964405245.1 uncultured Paludibacter sp. | reverse complement strand
AAAAGTCGGAAACATTTACTACGGCTGCCGACAATCAACCTTCGGTAGAAATTCATGTATTGCAGGGCGAACGTCCCACGGCGGCTCACAATAAATCGCTGGGACGCTTCCACCTTGATGGAATTATGCCGGCCCGTCGTGGAGAACCACAGATTGAAGTAACTTTCGATATTGATGCAAACGGTATTCTACACGTTTCGGCAAAAGACAAAGCTACCGGAAAACAACAAAGTATCCGTATTGAAGCTTCGTCGGGTTTGAGCGATGCTGAAATCAAACGCATGAAAGATGAAGCCGCTGCCAATGCCGAAGCCGATGCCAAAGAAAAAGAACGTATCGATAAACTGAACCATGCGGATTCGCTGATTTTCCAAACTGAAAAACAACTTTCAGAAATTGGCGACAAAATACCTTCGGATAAAAAAGGTGCTATCGAAACCGCTCTTGCAAAATTGAAAGAAGCGCACAAAGCACAGGATTTAGCAGGTATCGATGCTGCAACCAACGAAATTAATGCTGCATTCCAGGCTGCAAGTCAGGATATGTACAATGCTCAAAACGCACAGGGAGGCGCTCAGCAACCCGGACCGGACTTCGGTCAGCAACAGAGCGGACAGCAAAACAACAATCCGCAGGATAATGTAACTGATGTGGATTTTGAAGAAGTAAAGTAACCTCACCCCTAACCCCTCTCCTCAAGGAGAGGAGAATAAGACACCCCAATCTGAAGAATTTCAGGTTGGGGTGCTTTTTTTTATACCTGTTTGAAAATTTGTATAATTCTGTTGTTTAACTTTTCATTAAAAACAGCTAACACTTTCGGTGCATATTCTGTGTATATTTAATGCATATTTGTTAATTATATAAGGATATTATATGTTTATCTTATAGATATTTCATAGATATTCCATATCAATATTAATATATAATAATGTTGTATTATTATTGTATGATAAATTGATTTACTATATTTGTATATTGAATGCAGTAATAATATGCTATGAATAAACTGCGTCGATACCATGTTTATTACTGAAAAAATAAAAGAAAAATACTATGGCAAGGACAAAAAACTTATTTGAAATAACCGGATCAATATCAAATATTAGTATGTATAAACTTCAGGGACATGATGAAGTAATTGTACGCACCAAAGGCGGACCATCTAAGTATCAGATCAAAAACAAACCGCAATTCGAAAAGGTGCGCCGCAACAATGAAGAATGGAAAGCCTGCACCGGCATGACTTCACAGATACGTCAAGGATACTACTTTCTGAAGCGGCTTGAGGACTATCCTACTTCGGGAGCACTGAACGCCATTGCAAAGCAGATGCAAAAGTTTGATACCGAAAGTGAACATGGTAAACGCAACATTCTCCTTTCGAAACACAAAGAAATGCTACCTGGGTTTTCGCTAAGCCGTAAACAGGTTTTCGAGAGCGTGCTGAAAGTGCCGGTAACAGCTTCTATCGCCCGTGATGCGGGTGAAGCAATGATTGAAATACCCGATATTAACACAGGTCTTTATCTGTATAATTTCCGGAAACTGCCTTATTACAGAATTTTAGCCAACTTTTCGAGTCTCGTTGACATAGTGTACGATGGCAAAAATTACATCAATTATCGCGACTCGGGAGAATCATACACGCACAGGGATATAGGTATCTTCGAAAGTGAATGGTTCCCTTCACAAGGCACGCAACCCGGCATGACCATCCGACTGAGCCACCCCATAGAAACCGACCCGCTCCCACCTCACATTACACTTATGCTTACAATTGGAATTGAATTCGGGCAAAACGGCAACGATAATACCATAACACCGGTAAAATACAGCGGAACAGGAAAGATAATTCTGACAAAATAAAGATAATTTACATTGGAGAACTATTAATATAGTTTTAATTGAACCGGAAGATGAAAATATATTTAACATAAAGATTGTTGAAACGGAATTAGTTTTTTAAATTTGAGGCTTCAAAAATCTACCTGTATGCCTAATCAGAACCCGGAACAAATAGCCCGCGACCAAATCGACAAACAATTGTCGGATTGTGGTTGGATTATTCAGAACAAGGCAAAGATAAATCTTCATGCCGGATTGGGTGTGGCTGTACGTGAATATCAGACCGATGTTGGTCCTGCCGATTATGTACTTTTTGTTGGAGGGAAACCGGTTGGTATTATTGAAGCAAAGCGCGAAGAAGAAGGACAGAAATTTTCGGTACACGAAAGTCAGGTGGCGGAATACGCCAAAGCCAAGCTCAAACTGATAAATAACGAGCCTTTGCCGTTTTTATATTTAAGCACAGGTGCTATTACCCGATTTGCCGATACGCGCGACCCTAAACCACGTTTCAGAGAGATATTTACATTCCATCGCCCGGAAGGATTGCAAAGTTGGTTGCGTAAGGATAAATCGCTTCGCCGACGTATGGCAGAGGATATGCCAGTGCTTATTACCGATGGTTTACGCGATTGTCAGATTGACGCCATTACCAAATTAGAGGAATCTTTTAAAAAGAATAAGCCAAAAGCTCTGATACAAATGGCTACCGGTTCGGGTAAAACCTTTACGGCCATTACTTTTATCTACCGTTTGCTGAAAAACGTAAAAGCCAACAAAGTACTGTTTTTGGTAGATACCAAAAACCTCGGCGAACAGGCCGAAGGCGAATTTCGCAGTTATATACCTCAGGACGATAACCGCCTATTTCCTGAACTGCATGGTGTAGTTAGGTTGAACAGCTCCTTTGTGCCGCAGGATTGTCAGGTATATATCAGCACCATTCAACGTTTGTATTCCATTCTGAAAGGAACAGAACTTGATGAAAGTGCCGAACAGGAAAACCCAAACGAATTGAAAAGTTTTGCCAAAGAAGCCATGCCGGTGGTGTATAACGAAAAAATCCCCATTGAGTTTTTCGATTTTATTGTGATTGACGAATGCCACCGAAGCATTTACAACCTTTGGAAACAGGTGTTGGATTATTTCGATGCGTTTCAGGTGGGGCTTACTGCAACGCCTGATAACCGTACTTTTGGTTATTTTAATCAGAATGTAGTTTCGGATTATGGTTACGAAAAGGCGGTGATTGATGGTGTGTTAGTTCCATACAATGTTTATACCATCGAAACGCAGATAACTCAACAGGGTGCAGCACTGAAAATGGGCGAAATGGTGGATAAACGTGAACGCCTTACCCGTAAGAAGTTTTGGGAAGCAGTGGACGAAGATGTGGAATACAGCGGCAAACAGTTGGACAGGGACATTGTAAATCCCAGCACTATACGCTCCATTATTCGTGAAGTGAAAAACACTTTACCAACTATTTTCCCCGACCGTTTTACTCCTCCCTTTGCGGGGGAGGCCGGGAGGGGGTATTTTGAAGTGCCGAAAATGCTGGTATTTGCCAAAACTGATAGCCATGCCGAAGATATAATCGAAATTATACGGGACGAATTTGATGAGAGCAACGATTTCTGCAAGAAAATAACCTATCAGAGTTCCGAAGACCCGAAAACTATACTCAGCAGCTTCCGCAATTTGTATTACCCGCGCATAGCCGTAACGGTGGATATGATTGCTACCGGAACCGATGTGCGACCGCTGGAAGTATTGCTGTTTATGCGCGATGTAAAAAGTCGCAGTTATTACGAGCAAATGAAAGGACGCGGCACACGAACCTGCTCCGTCGAAGAATTGCGCTCCAAGGGAACTCCTTCGGCTAAATTCTCCAAAGATCATTTTGTGATTATCGATGCCATTGGCGTGGAGCAATCGCAAAAAACCGATAGCCGACCGCTGGAAAAAGCGCCGGGAGTTTCGCTCAAAGAAGTATTGCAGCGCATTGCTGTGGGCGACCGTAGCGAGGAAATGCTAACCACGCTGGCCAACCGGCTGCTGCGCCTAGATAAACAGATAAACACCCACGAAAAAGAAACATTCAGTTCGCTGGCCAATGGCAAAACAATTGCCCATGTGGTGAAGCAACTGCTTAATGCTTACGACCCCGATACGTTGGAAGCCATGCATTTAAATGTGGAATCCGATAAAAAAGGATTTCCGCCTGCTGAGATTGAATCAGCCATACAAGCCGAACAACAACGAATAGTGGAACAAGCGGTGGCTGTGTTTCATAACCCCGATTTACGCGACTTTATTACCGATGTGCGCAAAAAGTACGACCAGATAATTGACACCCTGAATCAGGACACCATCACCAAAAGCGGTTGGGTAAAGGATATTGAAGCCGAAGCGCAACAAACTGTGCAGGACTTTAAAGCCTGGATTGAGGCGCACAAAGATGAAATTACGGCCTTGCAACTGTTCTACGGACAGCCTTACCAACGCCGCGAGTTGACTTACAAAATGATTAAAGAGCTTTCGCAAAAACTGGTATTGGATAAACCCAATCTTGCGCCTATGCAGGTATGGCGTGCCTCGGCTACGCTCGGCAACCATACCCGCACATTGAGCGGAGTCGAAATGAGTCCACTCAATGAACTTACAGCACTGGTTTCCATCATTCGTAATGTAATTGGCATTGACGAAGTACTCACACCTTACGACAAAACGGTAGATAAAAACTTTCAGGATTGGGTATGGAAACGTCACTCCGGTGCAGGACATAAATTTACCGAAGAACAAATGGATTGGCTACGCATGATTAAAGAGCACGTAACCAGTAGTTTCCATATCGAGAAAGACGATTTTGATTACAATCCATTCAATTCGCAGGGCGGTTTAGCCCGTATGTGGCAGCTGTTTGGCGACGAAACAGAAGAAATTATTAATGAATTGAATGAGGTGTTGGCAGCATAAACATTTGTTTATCATACAAATGAAATATAATCGATATACAACATTATACTAATAGGTAAAACAAATAACACTATTTAACCTTATTGTACTGTATAAACTATTGTTTTTGAAAAATAAAGTATTACTTTTGCATACCAATTAAAATGGAATTTAGATTCGACAACAAAGACTTAGAAAAACTATACACCGAAGGCAAGTCGAAGAAATACAGGCTACCTAATGATATAATCGACAAGTTTTTTGCGCGGATACAACAAATTGAGGCCGCAAATGATATATATGATTTGTGGAATGATAAAGGATTGAATTTTGAAAAACTTCAGGGCTACGATTCGAGATACTCGATGAGGCTCAAACTGAAGTATCGTTTGGAAATGATTGTTGAATGGCAAAGTACAGACAATCAGGTTGGCGAATTTATTATCATTGAAATTTCAAATCATTATTCCTGAAAAAAACTCACCACACATGGCAACAACAGCAAAATTAAGACCTGCTCGCAAATTTGGTCCGGGATACTTTATCCGCGAACAAATGGAATATCGCAACTGGACTCAGGAAGACTTAAGCGAAGTAATGGGTATAACTCCCAAACACCTCAACAAGATATTGCAGGATAAACAGGCTTTGACCATTGAAATGTCGAAAGTATTAGCCGAAGTGTTTGAAACATCGCCTCAATACTGGTTAAATCTGGATGCGAATTACCGCTTATGGCTCGAAACCGAAAAATCGGAAAAAGAAATACAGGCCGAAATAAAAGCCAAGATATATGAGCGTATGCCTGTACGCGATATGATTCATAAAGGATGGCTGCCAAACTTCTCCGATTTTAAAACCCTGTATCAAAATGTGCTTGCTTTTTGGGGACAGCGTGAACTCGACTTTACTGAGCTCGACCGCCGAACAGCACAGCTATTGGCGCGTAAATCGGAGAACTTTAATCAATACAATGCAGCTTACGCCTACACATGGTATCACAAAGCCATGCAAACTGCCTCTAAATACAAAGTGGCTGAATACAATCGTGATGCATTGATTACACTATATAATCAGTTGAATGAATATACCTTGCTGGAAAATGGATATAACCTTTTTATTCAAAAGCTGAACGAAGCTGGCGTTATCTTTTTTGTGTTACCCCACCTGCAAAAAACTTATCTGGACGGTGCCGCTTTTTTCTCGGGTAGCAATCCTGTGATTGTTTATACCGGACGCTACAAACGCATTGATAATTTTTGGTTTACCGTGGCGCACGAAATTGGTCATATTCTCAACCATCTTAATTCACCCGATACTTTCTTTGTGGATAATTTCAACGAGAACGAAATAAATGAACTGGAAGAAGATGCAAATCAGCATGCATCATGTCATCTAAAGCATGAGGAAATATATACTTATCTGAAACCGAAACTTAATTACCTTTCCGTGCAGGCTATCATCGATTGTTCGGATAAGTTACACATACATCCGGCAGTGATAATTGGCAAACTGGCACATGAGAAAACCATTTCGTATGCCAACCAAAATCTGTTTAACGAAAATGTGTTGGAGCAGATTGATCCTGATTTTATAAACTAATCGAATGAGCGAACTAAATAATATACCAAAACACTGGCAAGTAAAGAAATTGGGGGAAGTGTGCCAAGTGCTTGACAACTTGCGAAAGCCAATAAATTCTGTTGAACGTCAACAAAGAATAGCTGGAAAAAGACAATCTGAGCTTTATCCTTACTTTGGTGCAACTGGACAAGTTGGTTGGATTGATGATTATATGACAGATGGTCAATATATTCTTATTGGTGAAGATGGTGCTCCATTTTTAGACATTTATAAGGACAAAGCATATAAAATTTCAGGCAAAACCTGGGTAAATAATCATGCTCATATTCTTAAAGGAAATGAAAATGTCATTTCTGATGATTTTGCATTATACTATTTAAATTCAATCAATTATAAAGATTTTGTAAATGGGACAACACGTCTCAAACTTACAAAGAGTAGTTTAGTTGATATTCCTGTAGTTCTTCCCCCTCTCCCCGAACAACTAGCCATAGTTTCCAAAATAGAAGAATTACTGAGCGACCTCGAAAACGGCAAACAACAACTCCTCGCCGCGCAGCAGCAACTAAAAGTGTATCGGCAGAGTTTGTTGAAGGCGGCGTTCACTTCGACTACGCTCAGTGACCGCCGAACCAGCTCGCTGAGCGAAGCCGAAGCGAGAAGTCACAATACGCAAAATGAACGGTCGTCGAGCGTAGCCGAGACGAAAGGTAAATTGAAAAAAGGGTGGAAAATCGTAGAATTATCTGAAGTTGCTGATATGTGCTTGGGTAAAATGCTAGATAAATCTAAAAATAAAGGTAACTATCAATATTATTTACGAAACATAAGTGTTCGTTGGGGCAGTTTTGATTTGGATAATTTGGAACAAATGAGATTTGAAAAGTCAGAAAGCGAACGGTTTGGATTAAAAAAAGGAGATTTAGTTATATGCGAGGGAGGTGAACCCGGAAGATGCGCTATTTGGAATAAAGAAAATTCACCCATAAAAATTCAAAAAGCATTACATAGGGTTAGAGTAAATGATAAACTTGATGTAAAATTTCTTTTCTACTTTCTCTATTATTCAGGAATGAATGGTTTATTAGAGAAATATTTTACAGGTACAACGATTAAACACCTAACTGGCTTAGGGCTTAAAAAAGTAAGAATACCATTACCGCCTCTATCAGAGCAACACCAAATCGTCGAAATCCTTGAAAGCAAACTCACCGTTTGTGATAAGATAGAAGAAACCATTAGCCAAAGCTTGCTGCAGGCTGAGACATTGAAGCAGAGCATTTTGAAGAAGGCATTTGAAGGGCGTCTCGACTACGCTCGACGGCCTTAAAAACAAATTGTTCAGCGACCCTATAATGAGTCCACTCAAAAAATCACTATTATGGCAAAAGTTGATAATTCCATTCCGTTGGCGCTGTCTAATTTAAATAAAAGTGAGTTAGAAAAATTAGTATTTAAAGCCGCTTCAATGGATAAAGTATTTCATGATTATCTGCTTGTTAATTATGGAGATACCGAAAGTGGAGAGAAAGAATTATATGAACAAACACTGGCAGATTTAGACATAATACTCGCCAAGCGGCATAAAGGATTCTCGGACGAACTGAAAATGGCAAATGCGCTACAGGCTTGTAATAAACGAATTGATGGGTTTTCAAAAATATGTAAAAACAGAAAATACGAATTAGACTTAGTGATGTATCTGCTTCAAATGGCTTTTTACAATTCAAATGTTTCATTTGGTACATGTTTTACAAATTTCGATTACAGGGTTTCGCTGTTGCTAAAAAAAGCCGTAAATTTACTGACTAAAAAACTGCACGAAGACTATAAAGTGGATTACGCACAAGATTTAAATTATTATTTGAAGAAACTAAAAGCACGAGCCAACTATTTCGACTTTGTGGATGCATTACCCGATGAAATTTAAAAACGATTATAATTAATGAACAATCAAGAACTTATCATTTCCGGTTATAAAGTAACCGAATCGAACGAAGTAATCAACAAGCTTTACGGCATAACGCCCGAAATAGAGGAGAAATTAGCCGAAATGGGCGTAAAAGTCCAAAAAAAGAAAAACAGCGCCATAAAGGAACTGAATGATTTGATAAAAAAACACCCAACCGTTCCACATTTTAAAAACTACCTGTCAGCACTTTACGATGCTCAAGGCAATCATTTTATGGCGCGCGAAGTTAACAGCCGTATAGTGAGCCAACATCCAACCTATTTATTCGGAAAAATAAGTTTGGCCAATATTGCCATTGCAAATAAAGAATACGAAAAAGTTCCTGAAATTTTGGGTAAAGACATGGAAATTCAGGCTTTATACCCCGAACGAAACGAATTTCATTTTGGCGAAGTTATTGGTTTTCTTCAAACTGCCTTTAATTATTTTATTGGCATCGAAGATGTGGAACAAGCTCAGGTGCGATTAGATATCATCGAGAAACTGAATAAAGAATTTGATTTGGGATTGAATATTTTTGATTTCGAAAAACGAATAATGGGCATAAATCTGGAGAAGGGGCTCAAACGTCAAAAAATGGAATGGGCATTGCAACGTAAACCTGATATAAAAGTTAAAAAAGTAATAGAGCCTAAAACTGAAGCACCTCAGTTTACACATCACATTATTAATCAATTATATTGCAATAGTTTAAAAATTGATCCGCAAATTATTGCAGAAATTCTGACCTTACCCCGCGAAACATTGCTTGCCGATTTGCATAAAGTGGTGTACGACAGTATGGCGCGTTTCGAAATTTTTTCCAATCAGAATTGGGATGTCGATACACACGAATTTTTAATGCATGCATTGCTTTTGCTTACCGAATTGAAAGATGAACGTAGTGTTGAGGTTGTGTTAGAAGTATTGCGTCAGGATCATGAGTATTTGGATATTTGGTTTGCCGATTTTCTGACAGATGGATTTTGGGAATTGTTGTATGTAATTGCTAACGATAAGTTAGATCAAATGTACAATTTTGTAATTGAAC
>CAYONE010000120.1:0-9598 GCA_964405245.1 uncultured Paludibacter sp. | reverse complement strand
GAAAATGCAGTATCTTTGATATTATTATAAATATAATAATTATAAAAGCAATAATTATAAAAGCAATAATTATAAAAGCAATACATTTATGTCGGTACGAAATCCATTTGTAATTAGTGGATATGTTTCGCCCTATTATTTTTGTGATAGGGAAGAGGAGGCAAAAACCCTGGTTCGTTACCTTACAAATAACCAGAATACTGCACTTATCTCTACCCGACGTATGGGAAAGACCGGCTTAATTCAGCATTGTTATCAAATGCCTGAAATTAGCGATGCTTTTCATTGTTTTTTTTTTGATATCTATGCATGTTCAAATCTTCGCGATTTTGCATTCGTATTGGGGAAAGCTGTATTTGAAACGCTAAAGCTCAAAGAACGACGTTTTTTAGATCGTTTTATTGCTGTAATAAGCTCCTTGCGGGCAGCTTTCAAAATCGACACAATCAGTGGAGAGCCAGGTTTCGAAATAGGATTGGGTGAAATAACCGAACCATTAAAAACGCTTGAGGAAATTTTTATTTATTTAGAACAAGCAGATAAACCCTGTATAGTTGCCATCGATGAGTTTCAACAAATTGCACATTTCGACGAAAAAAATACGGAAGCAGTATTGCGTACCATTATTCAGCAGTGCACAAATACTTATTTTGTTTTTGCCGGTAGTCAACAGCACCTAATGTCCAACATTTTTCAGAGTGCGTCGCGTCCTTTTTATCAGAGTGTAAGTATTTTACAATTAAAGCAAATTCCCTTAGGTAAATACAAATCGTTTATTGAATTTCATTTTGAACAAAATAATCGAACAGTAACATCAGAGATTATTGATAGAATATATGACGATTTCGAAGGTCATACCTGGTATATTCAAATACTATTTAACGAATTGTTTTCGCTGACTTCCCCTGGTGAAAGATGCGATATAAGTATGTACAATATTGCATTATCCAAAATAATTTCATCGCAGGCATTCACATTTCAGGAGATTTTGGCACGATTACCCGAAAAGCAAAAAGAAGTGCTGATAGCCGTAGCTAAAGAAGGGAAAGCAACCGCTACAAACTCGGCCGATTTTGTATGCAGGCATCGGTTACGTTCGGCCAGCTCAATACAGGCAGCAATTAAATACTTGTTAAACAAAGATTTATTGACAGTTGAAAACCACGTATATTCGGTTTACGATCGTTTTTTAGGATTGTGGTTGAAAGAGAATTTTTAAAAACAAATTTTTCAAATGAACATACTTATCACCGGCATTCACGGTTTCGTAGGTAAAAATTTGGTAGAAGCTTTAAAAGCAGATTACCTGATTTTCGGACTTGATATTAATACTGCACCTATACCTGGGGTAGAAAAAATATTTACATGGGACGAACTTGCCGATTTGCCTCCTTATGATGTGGTAATACACCTTGCCGGCATAGCGCACGATACAAAAAACTGGACAAATGCTCAGGCGTATTTTGATGTTAATACAGGACTTACTTCGAAAATATACGATGTTTTTTTGCGCTCAAATGCCGCTAAGTTTATTTTCTTTAGCTCAGTTAAAGCAGCAGCTGATAGTGTTAACGGAATACTTACCGAAGATATAATCCCATCGCCAAAAGGACCTTATGGTGAGAGTAAATTAGCAGCGGAAAATTATATTTTAGCCAAAAAAAACAGAATTGGCATTGAGCATGAAAGTTTTTTTGCAAAAAAGAAAACTTATTTACTCAGACCTTGTATGATTCATGGTGCCGGCAATAAGGGAAACCTTAATTTGCTTTTTAATATGGTACAAAGAGGTTTTCCCTGGCCACTTGGAGCATTCGATAATCATCGGTCGTTTACATCGGTTGATAATTTAAAATATATAATTAAAGCGCTGATAATGAAAGATGTTAAAACCGGAACATATAATATAAGTGATGATGAAACACTTTCAACAAATCAAATTATTAAGTTGATAGGAGATGTTTTAAATAAGAAAATCAAAATTCTTAAATTATCACCAAAATTTATTCAATTTGCAGCAAGCGTGGGTACTATTTTACATTTTCCGCTAAATAGTGAAAGATTGTTGAAGCTTACTGAAAATTATGTTGTTTCAAATGCAAAAATTAAAATGGAGCTTGGTATTGACAAATTACCTGTTAATGCTGAAGATGGATTAATAATAACCATTAAAAGTTTTTTAAAATAGTTTATTGGTGATTAGTTATTAGTAACATGATGATTGATGATTTCAAATTTCATTATTTCTCATTTTCTCAATTTCAATTTTCTCTAAAACATACAGAAAATGCTTTACATCCTACTCACAATTCTTCTTTTTGGAGCACAGTTAGCTTATTTCAATGTAGCTGAACGGTTCAGGATAATTGATAAACCAAATGAACGCAGTTCGCACAAAGGAATTACTTTGCGTGGTGGAGGTATAATTTTTTATATAGCTGTTTTATTGTATTTTGCAGTTAGTGGTTTCCGTTATCCATGGTTTTTTGCCGGATTAACTATAATATCTTTGGTTAGTTTTGCCGATGATGTTAAAACACTGACTGCTCGTGTGCGATTAATTATTCAGTTTGCAGGTTTATTTCTTGTATTTCATCAATGGAGTTTGTATTCAAGTCCATGGTATTATGTGTTGTTTGCGCTGATATTATCAGCAGGAATTTTAAATGCATTCAATTTCATGGATGGAATTAATGGAATTACCGGAGCTTACAGTATGGCAGTTATAGGTGCTTTGTGGTTTGTGAATAATTTCTCTGTGCATTTTGTTGATAATCAGTTTATCTATATTGTCCTCATTTCATTATTGGTTTTTAATTTTTTCAATTTCCGAAAAAAAGCAAAATGTTTTGCCGGCGATGTAGGAGCTGTAACCATAGCTGTAGTAATTTTGTTTCTGCTTGGTTTATTAATAATTAAAACCGGAAATTTCGGTTACCTTGTATTGCTCTCAGTTTATGGTGTGGATTCAGTGCTAACTATTATACATCGATTAATATTAAAAGAAAATATTTTCGAACCTCACCGGAAACACTTATTTCAGCTGCTTGCAAACGAACTAAAAATACCTCATTTACTTGTCTCAACCTTATATGCTTTACTGCAATTATTTATAGCCTTTGGGTTGCTTTATTTACAAGAGTATGCTTACATTTATCTTATTTCTATTGTTATTGTTCTTTCGTTAGTATATATTATTGTAAAGAGACGTATTTATTATCTGCATAAATAAACCAATATCAGTAAGATTTTGATTTAAACTATTTCTTTTTTTAAAAGAAAATATGATAGATAGGATTTAACTTTCTTTGAAAAACTAAAGCACCAGACTATATGAATTACCTTGCACACATATTTCTTTCGGGAAACGATCGTCAATTGCAAATAGGTAATTTTATAGGTGATTTTGTAAAAGGAAAGGATTATAACTATTACCCGGAAAAAATTCGTAAAGGAATTATACTTCACCGTAAAATTGATCATTTTGCTGATAATCATGCACTTTATAAAGAATCGATTGATATATTGAAACCGGATTTTGGCAGATATTCAGGAATTATTACCGATATGTATTCGGATTTTTTTCTTGCCACCGAATTTCAAAATTATAACCAGAACATTGCATTAAAAAGATTTGCACGTAACTTTTATTTTTCTGCTTTTATTTATTATCGTTATCTGCCTCAAAGAGTGAAGAATTTTATTTTTCATTTTATTGTAACAAATCGTTTACTGCTTTATTCAGAATATGATGGATTAAAAGATTCATTACAAATTATGTCGGAGTATAAAACCCGCGCTATAAATCCTGAACGAACTATTGATTTTCTTAAATCAAGAGAAACAGATTTACGCTCAAATTTTAAACTGTTTATGCCTGAAATAATCCGATATGTAAATTCAGAAATTTTCAATTAAAATGCTCTTGATTAAGTTTCTGGAATTTTTTTTCATTCCTTTAATTTTATGTCTATTGCTGATTTGTTCAGAAATTTTTATTAATTTTGAATAAGATTGATCCTGATTTAATATTTGGTTTGTATTTAGTTTACTATCAATAAATTATACATTTATTTTCACAATGCCTAAAAAAGTTTTTGTAAGCGGTTGCTATGATATGTTACACAGTGGTCATGTCGCTTTTTTTGAAGAAGCTGCATCGTATGGCGATTTATATGTTGGTATTGGTTCGGATAAAACAATTTCAGAACTAAAAGCCCGAAAAACAATAAACAGTGATGCCGAAAGACTTTACATGGTTAAAGCGCTGAAAAGTGTAAAAGATGCATGGATTAACAAAGGAGGAGGATTGCTCGATTTTCTTGAAGAATTAAAGGAATTAAAACCTGATATTTTCTTTGTTAATGCCGATGGACATACACCGGCAAAAGAACAGCTTTGTAAAGAGTTTGGTATAGAATATATTGTTAGTCAGCGTATTCCTCATGGAAATTTACCAACCCGTTCAACTACATCATTGCGTCAGGAATGCCGTATTCCATACCGAATTGATTTGTGTGGTGGTTGGCTCGATCAGCCTTATGTTAGTAAATATGCTTCGGGGCATGTAATTACTATTTGTATTGAGCCTGATTATGAATTTAATGATAGAAGTGGAATGTCAACAAGTAGTCGTAAAAAAGCTATTGAATTGTGGCAAACAGATATTCCCGAAGGCGATAAACAAAAATTGGCGCGTACACTTTTTTGTTTTGAAAATCCTCCCGGAACAAAATATGTGAGTGGTTCGCAGGATTCACTCGGAATTATAATGCCTTCGCTGAACAGATATTTTTATGAAAATAATTTTTGGCCTACAACCATTGAAAGTGTGGAAAATCCTGAAGTACTCGAATGGCTCGAAAATCGTATTTGGATGATTCCGCTTTATCCTCGTGTTGATTCTTTTGATGTGCTCGCAAACACAAATATAAATACCGAAAATGCTGAAAGATTAAGTGAAGCTGCATACAGATGTTGGGATGCAATTCTTAAAATGGATGCTGAATCTACTGGAAAAGCCATCACTGATGGTTTTGACGCACAAATAGCCATGTTTCCAAATATGGTTAATACAGATATTTTAAATCAAATAGAAATATTTAAAAATGAGGTGTTAGGCTGGAAACTAAGTGGAGCAGGAGGAGGAGGTTATTTAATTTTCTTTAGTGAAAAACCTTTGAAAAATGCCCTACAGATCAGAATAAGAAGAAAATAATTTATATGCCAATCCAAGTGAAACGAAGATTCCGCTTGTGGAATTTGCCAATGTGTTGATATGCCCGCTTGGCTTGCCAAGAATGTGCTTATTATATATAAGAAAATTGGAAATCAAGTTGCAGATAAACTGAACCACAAAAACTTTAAACCTTTTAAACACAAAAAAATATGATTATAGATAAAAATCTTTTTGATGAACTTAGTCAAAAGGCTTCTGAAAATCCGAGACTAAGGATAAATTTCAATTTGCATGCTTCGTTAGAAGATAAAGTGCAACGTTTGTTGAATGCTCTTGAGCCAGGGACTGTATTACCCGTACATCGTCATAAAAATTCAGCTGAAACTTATCTGGTTTTACGTGGCAGGCTCGAAATACTTTATTATGATGATAATGGAAAATTAATTGAAAAGTTTGAAGTTAGCCCGAATGAAGGTAATTATGGCGTTCATATTGAGGACGGACAATGGCATACAGTTAATGTGCTTGAAAAAGGAACTGTCATTTTTGAAGTAAAAAAAGGACCTTATAAACCACTTGAAGAAGATGAAATACTGAAAATTAACTGAATTTAAAAGTAAAAAAAGGAAAAGAGAAATAGCACTGTAAATTATTTACAGTGCTATTTTCGCTATACGTGAACCTGCTGTTATAATATACATTTGATTTTTTGGCAGCCCTTTAATTATTAAAAGATTTGAATTTGCTTCCAATGTCATAATCTTCTGTCCAATAACATTAAATATATTTACAGCATCGCCTGTATGAGGAACAACAACCCTGACAGAACCATCGCTCACAGGTGTTGCAAGTAATATTTTACTGTCAATATCCTTTAATGTATTAACTTCGATTATATTTGAAAATGTTGTAAGATTCTCGTATTTAATCGACTTATCATCATAAAGTGTTTTGTCGCTTGCTTTTACCTTGTAAAAGTATTTTCTTTCCGGAATTAAATCGTTTTGTGTTTCAAATGTTTCATTTACCCATTTATCCTGAAAATTGATTTCAATATTGTAAGGATATGACACAGTAACATCATCAATAATGGCAAAACCATTACCTTTTACGTATGTAAATTTGAAGCGCCTATAATTATTAACAGGATTAAGTGTGAATTTTATGGTTTCAGCTAAAGTTTCTGTTACTGCAATGCTATCAATTTTTTTCCATTTTTCACCGTTCCAAGCCTCAAATACTATATATCCATTTGAGCCGGCAAGCGTTTTAAGAAAAGCAGAAATTGATGTCGGAGCTACTATGTATTCGCAGGTTATAACTCCATCGCCGGTATTTTTTAGCTGTATTGCAGGTACTGCTTTGCCACTGTAAGTTGTTGATGCTGTAACTGCATCCGAAATTATTGTCCAATCAGCCGGAGCATTTAATCCGCCATCAAAACCTTCGGTGAAATCCGATGTACCTTCTGTAACATTATAGAGAGTCAGATAATATCCGCTTGCATCATAAACTGACTCCCAATTTGCCTTAAAACTCGACATCGTTATGTCGGTGGCTTCATTGGCTAATGGTGGAACAATATAAACTGGTCTTGTAGAAGTACCTGTAAGAGGCAATATCAATTTCTCGGCATCAGTAGTTTCAATGGTAAGATTATCAGTATGTGTTGCTTTAAACGATGGTTCAGTAGGATTATAACGAACAAATATTTCGGTTTCAGGTAACGAATTTCCGTTTTTAATTAATGTTAAGGATTTTACCCATTCGCTGTTTTCATCGGAAGCATTTTTAAATTCAAAATGATTCTTTGAAATCAGGTTTAATTTTACATTGTCAACAAGTAAACTGCCACTGATTTTTAAACTTTGCGATTCAGAAGGTGTTCCATAAACTGTTTTAAATTGTGATAAACTGTTTTTTGCAACTACATTAGCCACATCGCCACCTCCCTTGAATCTAAAGGTTATTATTCCATCAGTTTGTTTGATATATGTAATAGGCTTAGCAATATCATTTCCTGAACGAAGAACAGGATTATATGATGTTATATTGGCAGTGCCGGGAAAAACATCGCCTGAAGTACTTGCTACTGATGCTACTCCATCGGCTTCCATAATATCAACTCCCATCGAAGTAGCAACATTATTCACTGTATTGTTTCTCCACGTTGTAGTGTTGTAGTATATTCTTGTTATCAACATTCCACTGTCAGGTAAATATGCATCCCAGCCTTTTTTCTGACGATTTTCAAGGGTGAAAAACTCAACCGGACTCGGATTTGCTCCATTCAGATTGTGATTACCATTTTGAGTAATTAGATATGCTTTATTGGTGTCAAGTATGGATCCCAAAGTGCCGTTCTGAGGTTCGATAAGTTCAACTGGTTTTAACCATCCAAGAGAGAAACGATCGTAAGCTGAATAAGTTGGTGGTGTTCGTCCCTGATTAAGGTAGGCACCATTATCCATTATATTCCAGTTGTATAATGTGTGATGTTTAGCATCGTTAGTTGCATAGTAATCGGCAAGTCCTAGTACATGTCCAAATTCATGACAAAAAGTTCCTATTCCGCACATGTTTGTTCCTGAACTTCCTCTTAGTTCCGAAGTACATGCATAGTCGTATATGCGCACGCCATCATAAGTTACATTTGAATTGCTAATAACCCATCTGTGAGGCCAAACAGTCGATTCTTTTCCGCCTTCAGCTTCATTATTTCCGGCATAATATATAAAAACATTATCTACATATCCATCTTTATCGGTGTCGTAAACCGAAAAATCTATTCCGGCAGCATCGGCAAGCGCACAAGCATCGGCTACCATCTGACGAGGTCTGAGATCATTGCCCGATGTGTCATTACCCCCATAAAAAGCTACATTATTAGTTAAAGTAAAAGGCCCGACTACATCAAATTGAGGACTGAAAACTCCATTTGAAGCGCTAATGAAATAATCGCGTGCAGAGCCGGTACCACCATTTGTAGAATAATCGGGCTGGTTTAAAAGATTATTGAACGCATTCTGAGGACTACTTACTGTAAATGATACATCCGAAAAATTCACTAAAATTACTAACGATCGGGGTGTTCCTGTTAAAGGAAAATTATTTAACGAAGCAGGAGATTGACCAGCTTCATTCGCTTTTTTAATGCGTTGCATTGAGTTGATTTCTCTCACATCAGGGAATTGCGACAGAGTTTCAAGAAATTCAATTTCACTTTTTTTTCTGTTTTTCTTTTCGTTAGCCCTGATAGTAGTAACAGATGTACGTCCATTATTATCAAATTGAGCATAGTAAAAGAATCCATCTTCATTTCTCGAAATCAAATATCCATCAGTAGTTGTACGATACTTAAAAAATTCATCTCCCTTTAATAGAATAGTCATTTCACTTCCATCAGGTTGTACAATTTTTATTGGTTCAGTAGTAGCTTTTATAGCATAGGCTGATAAATTGAAGAAAAATGCTGTTAAGATTACAAGTATTTTTAAGCAAAGATGTTTCATAATCAGAAAAGTAAAAATCTTTTGTTATGGAGAAAATGTTTTTTGTTTTTAATTTCAAACAAAGATATTAAAAAAAAGCAAGCTATATACCTTGAATTGTATTTATTCCAAATATTCATACAAATAAATGTGCCAATAAATGCTTGCTAATGTAATTAACGCTATTATTTATACAAAGTTTTCAGTATCTATCGGATTTATTGCATTAAAACGGTAGTTTGCTTAGTCAGCATAAAACCGTGTAACATGTTTTAATACATTTTTGTTTAAGGCATCATATTATATCAAAATTCCAGTTTAAACAAGTATAGAATATATTTCAAGTACTTATTTTTTAAAAATAAAGAATACCGCAAGCACCAAAAGCGCAAATCCAACAAAATGATTCCAACGAAAAGTTTCATTTTTAAATGCAATCAACGAAAAAAGCGTAAAAACTACCAGGGTAATAACTTCTTGAATTACTTTCAGTTGTAACAATGTAAATGGACCATCGTTACCTCTAAATCCGATTTTGTTTGCCGGCACCTGAAAAAGATACTCAAATAATGCAATTCCCCAACTTAATAAAATTATTGAAAAAAGCGGAAGTGATTCGAACCATTTGAATTCCTTCATTTTTAAATGGCCGTACCATGCAAACGTCATAAATACATTTGAAATTACCAAAAAGGTGATAGTTATAAATATTTTCATTGAATAATAAGCTGAAAATTTTGTAAAACTGATTTAAACGGCTGCAAAAGTACAAAAAAATGATTTTATAATTAATTGATAATTGGAATAATGCAGACTTAACTTGTAGAAAGGTGAAAAAAAACTGATATTTTTTGTCGAAAATGTTTGCAGATTATTAAAAACTCAGTATCTTTGCACCGCTAAAGAAAAAATCTTATTGCGAAAATAG
>CAYONE010000119.1:2870-10143 GCA_964405245.1 uncultured Paludibacter sp. | reverse complement strand
ATTTACCATAAGAAAAGCTCTGAGCCATCCATACGGCTCGATGAAGCAGTGGAAGAAGCCTTATGTTTCGGTTGGATTGACAGTAAAGCTAAAAGTAGAGATAATGAAAGTTATTATGTTACCTTTACACCCCGAAATCCACGTAGTGGTTGGAGTACTATAAACAAACTTAGGGTAAAAAAGCTTATTGCCAACGGATTAATGACTGAGCATGGGTTGAAAGCCGTAGAAATGGCAATTGAAAAAGGTACATGGAATGAAGAAGGGTGAATCAGGCTTAAGATTTTGGAAATGTAAAATATAAAAAATAAAACGTAATATCCGGTAAATTGTAAATACTTAAATTGTAAATTGTAAATCAGTAAATTGTAAATTAATTAATGATACAAATAAAAAATACAGAACTTTCTGAAGCCGCCGGCAAAGGAATGGATGAATTTCTTCAGGTTTTTATTGATGCCATATTGCAAAAAATAGATGGTAAACTCACTCCCGAAAGAATGGCGCAACTCAACGGCTCACAACATACGCTGCTTGCGTGGCATTTTTTTACAACCGAAATGCGCGAGGGTGGTTTTGTGCAATTGATTCAGAATGGTTACGGTCCTTATATTTTCGATAATCCTTTTGCTAAAACAATGCGGCAATTTGGCTGCGCAGAGTTATCAAAACTGATTTACAAGGCTAAAGAAATTTACGATGCAAATAAAAAAGAACTAACCCGCGAAACTAACGAAGAAGAATTCAATGCAATGTATGTCGATTATGAAATTTTCGACGAATTGGAAGAACGCTATTTCGATATAGAAGAAGAACAAACAGCATTACTTGCTGAATATGTTGATGAGCATATTCAAGATTTTGCAGAAGTGGTATAATTAAATAGTTGATATATAATAAAATGGTGATAAATTCCCTTTTTTACTTTTTCACTTTCATTTCTCAGCACGTTTTTTTAATATCCTTACCTGGGCTTTTTCAGCATTAATTATATAACTCACATAGCGCATAAAAAGTAAGAGAATTAGCGGAAAAACAGCCGTATTAAAAGTTTGGAATGATATGGCAAACAAAATCAGCACTACTAACAAAAGAGTAATATTCACAATTTTGTAAATAAATACTGTGAATCTTAATGGTTTAATCCAAATAAGTATAGCTGCAAAAATATTAAACGGATTGAGCCAAAGTATATTCATATTGGTTTTTACCATCGGGTGTACCGAAAAAAACATCAGATAAAACACCAATAATCCGGCTACTCCGGTAACTAAAAGCATAAAGCTGTCAAACGAACGCAAATAGTGATTAGTACGTGTTTCCCATATTGTAACTATTATTCCAAGAAAAAGCAGAAGTAGAAAAAAATAGAGAGGATTTTGGGTTATTTCAGTTTTTGTATCAGGATATTTCCCTTCAACCAATTCTATTGTTTCAGAAACAAGATTCTCCTCGTTATACAAACTGTCTTTTCGTATGATTTTAATATTCTGAAATTCCGACATTAAAACTTCAGGTAAAAACATACTTTCGGTAACAGTAGCATTTGCATCGGCAGGACGACCAAAAAGCAAATCGATTCCAAACTGAACCCAGCTTTCGGCACCGGTATAAAGTCCTACCCAATTTCGAAAAGTTCGCTGTTCACCTGACTTTTCAAATTTAATCATTCCATCGCATGAGCGAAAAATCCTGTCGCGTGGACGTGTTGCGCAGTTGTCGTATATAAAATTGTATCTGTAAACTCTGTTCTCGGGTTTGTAATTTTCAATTAAAGCGGTAGCAAATTTTTTCTTTTCAGCAGTTGAAAAATTGAGTTTTTGCTCCCACACATACGATTCTCTCATTAGATATTCAGCCAGAAACGCTGACGTAGTTGTAATTCCCAGCTGATAATCAGTTTCGCCTTTAATAAATTTAAGGTAGAAATTTTCAGTATTGAAGTTAAACAACCCATAATTAAAAACTATATCGATTTTGTTAATTGTGTCGTTAACGCGAATGCCGGTATGCCCGAAACTTGAATACAGTTCTTGACCCGGCGAACAGGTAAGTAAGCTGTATTCAGTTGAATCGCTGAACATTTGCAATTGCGCTGATGCGTTTAAATATATTAAAAGAAAAATACTTAGAATTTTTATTTTTTTCATACTTTTCATAAACAATCTATTAGCTGTTCTATTGGTTAAAAATAAAATTAATAACACAAAAGTAATTTTTTTATTCATTTCTCCGATTAAGATAATGTTGTTTTTTCTCCGCTTTTTAAAATTTGATTGTTTAATTTCCAATTTTATGCTATAAAGTATATTTTGTAACAAAAAAATACTAAATTTGTGCTGTAAAACAGTGTTATCAAACATAAAATCTCATTTTTTATTTTATGTCGAAGAAAATTTTTTCTGAATTGAAACCGATTGATGAAGTAATGAATACTTGGGATGTATTAACGCCCGATGAACGACAATATGTTAAAAATACTCATTCGGTTCATTTTTATAAAAAGAATGAAGTAATACACTGCGAAGGCGATACACCAACACACATGATGATTTTGGCTGTTGGGAAAGTTAAAGTCTATAAAGAGGGTGTAGGTAGTCGTAATCAAATAATACGTCTGCTGAAACCGGGGGAATATTTCGGTTATCGTGCAATCATTGCAAACGGAACATACAATACTAATGTTGAAGCTTTCGAAGCATCGGCTGTGTATTTAATCAGAGCCGATGTGTTTTTATCAATTCTAAGGCATAACAATGCATTTTGTTATCGTTTTCTCGAAGAACTTGCTACAGACCTTGCTGCTTCCGATGCCCGCACAGTGAATTTAACTCAAAAACACATTCGGGGTCGCCTTGCCGAAAGCATACTAATGCTTAAAAAGAATTATGGACTTGAAGAAGATGGCGCCACCATTAGTATTTATCTTTCTCGCGAAGATTTGGCAAGTCTTTCCAATATGACTACTTCAAATGCCATCAGAACACTGTCAACTTTTGTAAACGAACACATGATTGCAATCGATGGTCGGAAATTGAAAATAATTGATGCGGACAAATTGCTGAAAATAAGTAAAATGGGCTGATTTTTGAGCTTAGTATTTTACCTGCATCAGTTTTTTCACATTTTAAGTTTGTAAGTATTAATCCTTACTGTTTTTTTATCATAATTAAATGAATTCCACTCAAACACATAACACTTTCAGGGCGGCGCTTACAAATCTTACAGAAGGTAAAATTAAAAGTGCTCTCGATGAAGCAGGAATTTTAATTTCCGAACTTCAAAGTGGAGAGTTTACCGACCGTTTTAATGAAATTCAAAACAATTATAAGTTGATTTTGCAATTTTACGTAAATGGCGCCGATGATCCTCAACGTAAAATTATTTATAATAAGTTAATAGCCAAATTGTTTGTGCTTGTTGCTGATTTACGTGAAGAATTACTATACCGCAATTCCTCCAACTTTGAATATACTCAAAAAAGATATTTTCCTTATCAGCGAAAATTCGATACAACCGATGAGCTCTTTGACTCCATTAAATATTATTACACCCAAAAAAATCTATCCGCAGATTTGACATATACCGATCAGTCAGCATTAAACAATTTGCGGAACAATTATGAAAATAATTTACATGAATTATTTTCGATTTTCTGGCTTACCACACGTTTTAACCAAAGCGATAAAAATGTTTTTCAACAGATAATTAATTCAGATTATGAGGGTATTTCCGAAAAAGCGCTTATAGTTTCGGCGCTAATGTTCAATGTGTGGCGCACTTTTGATGAGCAAAAACTTATGATGCTTTTCGATTGTGTTGAAAATGTTTCACAGCAAATTACCCAGCGTGCTTTGGTAGGTTTGTGTTTTGTATTGGCAAAACATAACCGTTTTCTTTCTTATTTCCCAACAGTACGAAACAGATTGGTTTTACTTGCTGATAATCAGCATTATCAGGAAAATTTTCAGAATATTATTATTCAGATAATTGCTACGCTCGAAACCGATAAAATTTCGAAAAAACTCAGGGAGGAAATATTGCCGGAAATAATGAAAATAAGCCCTGCACTGAAGGATAAAATGGAGGCTGAAAAATTATTAAAATCGGATGAATGGGAAGAAGGAAATCCGGAATGGCAACAACTGCTCGAAGAAAGCGGTGTTTACGATAAAATAAAGGAGCTTACCGAATTACAAATGGAAGGCGCCGATGTTTACATGAGTACATTTTCGATGCTGAAAAATTTTACTTTTTTCAACGAAATTTCAAACTGGTTTTTACCTTTCGATAGTGAATTTTTAGCAGTTAACGAACTATTTTCAGGTTCTGAGAACTCGATTATTACCGCTTTTTCAGAAAATAGCGTTATGTGCAATTCTGATAAATTTTCGTTTTGCCTGAGTATGATGCAGATGCCTGAAGCGCAGCGTAACATGATAAAAAATTCGTTTAAAGCTGAATCGGAACAATTGCGCGAAATATCGAATGAAGAAAATTTGCTGAAACCGGACATTGCCGCAAAAAATATCTCGAAACAATATATTCAGGATTTATATCGTTTTTTCAGACTGCATCCGCAAAAAAATGATTTTTCGGATATGTTTGTAACATCGCTGTTAATGCACAAAACTTTTTTGTTCGACATACTTACTACTAACAGTAATTTAAAGGCAAGCATAGCAGAGTATTATTTTTTGAAAGGTCATTATAAAGAAGCCATTGAAGTTTTTGAAGAAATTGTAAAGGAAAATGATGAGCCTTCTGCTGCTATTTTTCAGAAAACAGGTTTTTGTTACCAAAAAAAATCTATGCTCGATAAAGCGCTTGAAGCATATCTTAAAGCGGATATGATTCAGCCTGACGATTTGTGGACAGTAAAAAAAATCGCACTTTGTTATAAACTTTCGGGTAACTACGAAAAAGCGTTATCCTATTATCAGCATTGCGATTATATTCAACCCGGTGTAATTAATATCGAAATTAACATTGCAAAATGCTTAATGCAACTGAAAAGATATGCTGATGCTTTTAAAATTTTATATCGTCTTGATGCTGAAAATGAGTACAATCAGAAAATAATGAGGCATTTATGCTGGTGTAATTTTGCTTCGGGAAATTTTGAAAAAGCAGCCTATTACTCGCAACAAATTCTGAATTTTGAGCCTCAGGTGCAGGATTTTTTGAACGCAGGACACATTTATTTATGCGATAAAAAACCTGCAAACGCAATGGAGTTTTATTTACAGGCTTTGAAATTGGCAAACAATAATCTCACGGAATTTCTTGCTTATTTTAACGAAGATAAAAGCTTTATACTCTCCAACGGTATTGAACTTTATGAAATTAATTTGGTTTTAGATCAAATTCTGTTAGTTTCAGAAAAAAAAGAATAGACATCCGTAAATCTTCATTTTAAAAATTTGTATAAAAAAATGCTGTCAGTTTTAAGAAAGGAAATAAATTCATTTTTCAGTCAGATTACAGGCTATATTGTGATTGTAATTTTCTTAATTCTGAATGGCTTGTTTTTATGGGTAATACCCGGTGAGTATAACATTCCAGACGGAGGTTATTCAAATTTTGATGGTTTGTTCAGTCTTGCTCCATGGATATTTTTGTTCCTCTGTCCGGCCATAACGATGAATATAATAGCGGGCGAAAAACAAAGTGGAACTTGGGAATTGCTGTTGTCGAAACCACTGAGATTAATTTCGATAATAAACGGAAAATTTTTAGCTGCATGGATAGTTGTAATTTTTGCACTGATTCCATCTCTCATTTTGTATTTTAGTGTTTATTATATGGCTGAACCTGTCGGAAATGTTGATACAGGAGCTTTTGTGGGGTCGTTTTTGGGTTTAATTTTTTTAGCAGCTGTTTATGTTTCCATTGGAGTTTTTTCTTCAGCTATTTCGCCGAATCAGATAGTTTCATTTCTGGTTGCGGTGATTATTTCTTTTCTGCTTTTTTATGGCTTTGAATTATTTTCATCATTAATTAGTTCAGGCGAAAATGCATTTTCGTTTGCAAATTTCGGAATCAACGCACATTATAAATCCATTTCAAGAGGTGTGATTGATTTTGTCGATTTAATTTACTTTGCAGTAATTACCGCTTTCTTTATTTACGGAGCTTGGCTTTTTGCTCGAAAAAAAATGTAACTGAAAAAACCTTTTTTCTGATATTTTTCTGTAAATATTTCTGTTAATTCGTTTTATCTAAAAAATTATGTACAAACCACTTATACTTATTACAAATGATGATGGCGATACCGCCAAAGGAATTCAGGTGCTTACACGGTTAATGCAACAATTAGGCGATGTGATAGTTATGGCGCCTGATGGTCCCCGCTCCGCGCAATCCAATGCCATTACCGTAACGCATCCAATCAGATATAAATTAATTGAACAATCGGAAGGTTTAATCCGATATATTTGCACGGGAACTCCAACCGATTGTGTTAAGTTGGCGCTTAACGAAGCTGTGACACACAAACCCGATTTGATAGTTTCAGGCATTAATCATGGCTCTAATGCCGCTGTAAATGTAATTTATTCGGGAACTATGGGCGCCGTGCTCGAAGGTTGCGAAAATGGCATCAGTTCCGTTGGATTTTCTATCTGCGATCATTCTTTTCAGGCTGACTTTTCCCGATTCGAGAAATATGTTCTTGAGATTAGCAGGAAAATTCTTCAAAACCCTTTGCCACACGGAGTTTGTTTAAATGTAAATGCCCCCGTTGGAGAGATTAAAGGCGTGAAAGTTGCCCGTCAGTGCGATGGACAATGGACAAAGGAATTTGCAAAGCGCGTTGATCCTGTTGGACGGAATTATTTTTGGTTAACCGGCGAATTTACCAACTTCGAACCCGAAGCCACCGATACCGACGAATGGGCTTTGGCAAATGGATACGTTTCGGTGGTTCCAACAAAAATCGATTTAACAGCTTATGATTTTATTGCGCCACTTTCTGAAATAATATTGTAAATGAAATTTGATTTCAAGAAACTCGATAAATTCATTTTCGGTTTAATACCCGGATTGTTGCTTCCGGCATTATTTGTTTATATTTACATAAAAAGATTTTATACCGGCGAAGGAAGTCCTTTTGAAGTGATAAAGCTTTTATATCCAAGTGTTTTACTTGGGAAATTGTTGTTGCTGTCAATACTTCCCGATTTGCTTTTCTTTTTTTTGTTTTATAAGCGCGATACTTTTAAAATTGCTGCCGGTTGTATGGTAGGAGCAGTTGCATATATAATTGCAGCTA
>CAYONE010000119.1:0-2770 GCA_964405245.1 uncultured Paludibacter sp. | reverse complement strand
TTTAAAATTGCTGCCGGTTGTATGGTAGGAGCAGTTGCATATATAATTGCAGCTACGTTTATGTTGTGAGGAAATTTGTCAATGTGCCAATGTGCCAATGAGAAAATGTGCCAATTCTGCTTTGCGGAATGTTCACTTCGTTACCATGTGCCAATTGTCGTGAAACGAAGATTCCGCTTACGGAATGAGCTAATTTGATAATGTGCCAATTTGCCAATGAGAAAATGTGTCAATGAGAAAATGTGTTAATAATGAAATGTAAAATGAAGGAATGTAAAATGTAAAATGAATAAATTTAACTTGCTCTTTATTAATTTCTTACTTTATGAACTTGATAAACTTTACAAACTTTATAAACTTACAAACTCTCAAACTTTCAAACATTTCAAACTTTGAACCCAAAACCCGAAACCCGAAATATTACAATGCGCTACTTTCTTATAGCCGGTGAAGCTTCGGGCGATTTACATGCCGCTGCTTTGATGCGTGAACTGAAAATGGTTGATGCACAGGCTGAATTTTGCTTTATGGGTGGCGATTTAATGCTGGCGCAAGGCGGAAAGTTAGTACAGCATTATAAACATACTGCTTTTATGGGTTTTAGCAGGGTGTTGATGAATTCTCGTAAAGTGCTGAAATCTTTTGATGTATGCAAAAAAGCGCTTATTGATTTTAATCCCGATGCTGTGGTTTTGGTCGATTTTCCGGGTTTTAACCTGCCAATGGCAAAATTCGTAAAGCAAAAGCTGCATAAACCTGTTTTTTATTATATTCCCCCAAAAATTTGGGCATGGAAGGAAGGCAGAATCAGGCAAATTAAAAAATATGTCGATAAGGTTTTTGCAATTCTACCTTTTGAACCGGAATTTTACCGGAAACATAACTATGAAGTAGAATTTACAGGCAACCCAACAGTGGAACAAATTGAGAAAATCAAACAGAATTTGCCTGATTTCGAAGAATTTATCAGACAAAACAATTTAACCTCAAAACCTGTAATTGCACTCTTGCCCGGAAGTCGCCGGCAGGAAATAACTGCCTGTTTGCCTGTAATGTTACAGGCAGCATCCAGTTTCGGTGAATACCAGATTATAATTTCAGGCGCTCCGGGCATTGAATCTTCGTTTTATACACTTTATGTAAATGAAACCAAAATTCCGGTTCTTTTCAATCAAACACATTCGCTTGTAAAACATTCCATAATTGCTGTGGTAAATTCAGGAACAGCCACACTCGAAACTGCGCTAATTGGTACACCTCAGGTTGTGGTTTATCATGTAAAATTCGGTAAACTTGCTTTGTTGGCAAAAAAACTTTTCCTGAAAGTAAAATATATCTCGCTTGTAAATCTAATCGCCGGACACGAAGTGGTAAAAGAACTTGTAGCTTCTGATTTTACTGTTCAGAATCTCCAAACTGAAATGGGTAAGTTAATTGAAAAGCCTGAAAATATCCAAACAATGCATGAAGGTTATGCATTGCTTGCCGAAAAATCAGGGAAAATGCCATCGGCTAAAACAACCGCGCGAAAGATTTTTGATATTTTGAAGAAAGATTCTGAAGGATAATAGTGCTTTAATACAGATATATTAACTAAAACAAAAAAAGGATTGCCGATTTATCTTAGCAATCCTTTTCTAAAATTTTTAACTATTTTTATTCAGCTTTTATCACTGAAAATTTATAACCTTCGTAAATGGCTATTCCATAAAAAAGTAAATCCATAGGGTTGAAAGTTTCAACCATAACTCCCGGAATAGCTCCATAGTTAATATCGCCTAAAACCTGAAAGAAACTTAATCCTTCACCTTTGGCATAAAAACCAATCAGACTGAAAACATTACCTAACACGCAGCTTATCAACGAAATTAGCGCTCCGGTAATGCTGAAAATTGGCTGAAAACCCTTGCCTGCAAAACGAATTGAAAAACCAACCATCAAACCAATTGCCACCGCCATATAGCCAATTTGATATTCGGCCGAAACTGTTATCACAGCCCATAAAATGGCTCCGACTAATCCTGCAACTATGCCTGCAATAAGTCCAAAAGGGTAATTCTGACTCAGAAGCATTTGCTCTAACTGTCGCTTCTGATTTTCTTCATAGATAAATTGTTCCTGGTTAACTTCCTGATTTAATTGTTGTTCATTCTGATTTTCCATAAAGTAATAATTTAATTGATTATTTTTTTGCAAAATTAAAAAATAATTTGAATAAAGTAATATTTTTTTAAAATTAAAATATTTCAATACGTGAAAAAGAATAGAACGCTGATTTACGCTGTCCCGACGCTTCGGGAAAACGGATTTTAATACCGCCTTTTGCGAGATGATTTTAGTTAACTATCTTAATCTTATCTAATCTTGCTTGCAAGATTTAATCTGTATTTAATCCATTTATTAACGTATTCTATCTGCTTTAATCCGCTAAATCCGCGTAAATCTACGTTCAATTTTCTTTATATTGAATTAATTCGTTTCACAACACATAAAGAATTGTTTTGGACAGATATTATGTAAAACAGCAGAGAGGAAAAGTTGTGATGTGATATTTCAATAGTGTGTTATGTTAATAGTTAAATAATTGAAAATCAATTAATTATCTTATTTTTTTATTTGGCTAACTCCGTGAAAATCAGTACCTTTATAGATTATACCACTAATTTATAAAGTATGATTTTCACAGAAGTTAACACTTTTATTTCAGTTGTCAGTAGTGCTTTTAATGGTTTATCACTCAATAAATGGCGACGTGACTTTTTATTAGAAA
>CAYONE010000118.1:0-10340 GCA_964405245.1 uncultured Paludibacter sp. | reverse complement strand
CAAGTAATTAAATTTTTAAAATCGTTTTTTATTAAAACTTTCGTACGGCAATGAAATAAAATATATTTGCAGCGTTGTGGTGCCGATTACGATTTATGTTTACCGATGAAGCCACATACATTTTTACTTCGAAATTTATTATCTGAAAAATAAAGCTATGACATTTTTACCATTATCAACCCTTTCCGGCAAGCACAGCATGTACGGAAAAAAGTAAACCTACACCAGTTTACTAAAACCAGCACGGGATTTACCCCCCCCATTATTTAACATTATTTTACATTTTAAATTTTGCTTTGCACCGATTTTTTCTGTGCAAAAACCATTTCAACAGCTGCTAAGCCCTGTCAACTGTTGTTGATACCCCTTTGCATCAAGTGTAAAGCCCTTTCAATAGTTATTGACACCCCTTTGCAACAGATGTAAAGCCCTTTCAACAGATGTTGATACCCCTTTGCATCAAGTGTAAAGCACTTTCAACAGTTGTTGATACCACTTTGCAACAGATGTAAAGCCCTTTCAATGGTTGTTGAGACCCCTTTGCAACAGATGTAAAGCACTTTCAATAGTTGTTGATACCACTTTGCAACAGAGCAAAGAACAAAGAACAAAGAGCAAAGAACAAAGAACCAAGACTAAAAATCAATTTATTCACACAAAACCAATAATACTAAAGGTAAATATCACAAAGTAAATATCTCACGAAGTGCAATTAACCACCAATAAAAAATAATAATTATGTTAATCAAATCGACAAATGTGAACAACGCCCGCCTGATGGATTTTTATCAGGTAATGAGCCTTACTGCTGGTTATCTCTCCAAAGAAAACATTGCAGCATTGCAATTAACCACCGTAACAACTGAGTTTAATGCAGCCTTTGCCTCGCTTGATAAAGCGTTGAAACAGGCACAAAAAACAGGTTATACTGAAAGTATTATTGCAGCCGATGAAGCCCGCGATAATATTTTCACCGAATTTACAAGCTCTTTACGCGGAATGACCCGTTTCCCCGATGCCGAAATTGCCCAAAGCGCACAGAAATTAATGGTTGTAACCGAAAAGTACGGACAGGGAATTACCCGACTGCCACAGCGTGAAGAATCGGCAGCGCTCACCAATATGGTAAGCGAACTGCAAAATGTAGAAAATACGCCCCTGTTGCAACAAACCGGACTTGCACTTTGGGTGCAGAAATTAGCGGATGCCAACCGTGCTTTCGATGAGTTATATGCCAACCGCACCGAAAAGGAAGCAGAATTTATCGTGCAGCTTACCCGCACCGAAAGAGCCAATATGCAGGCAGCCTTCGAAAAATTGGTACGCGCCATAGAGGCTTACGCTTTTATCAATGGTGAAGCAGCCTACAAACCCCTTGCCGATAAAATAAATACCGAAATTGGCAACGTGAAACAGGCAACAAAAGCCCGCGCTACGCTTAACCAAAACAAAACCAAAACGGCAGAAACAAAAAGCTAAAACACTTTGCTCCTTTGCTCCCGCGCGATTTTCCTCGCGTGGGAAGTATAATACTTAATCTATATCACACGATACAATCGTACGATAGCAATATAACAGAAACAAAAAGATGAACGGTTAAAGAACTTTACACCACGAAGGTTTCCGAAAAACCTTCGGGATGAGAAAAACGCCGAAACAAAAAATTAGTACTCATTCGCAATAACCCATTTGAAAAAAATATGAAAAAAATCATTCTCAAAACCATCTTCACTGCCTGCCTTATGTTTCAGGCAACATGTTATTTGGCGGCACAAGTTCCGACCATCGAATATATATATGATCAGGCAGGAAACCGCGTTTCACGTAGAGTTATTCCTTTACAACAAAACATAAAAAAACATACTGTACCAACCGACTCTATTGAAGTGGTCAAAGACTTTTTGGGAGAAATGGAAGTGAAACTATATCCAAATCCCACAAAAGGATTACTGTTGGTTGAAGTTACAGGAGGAAAATCAGACAAAGAAATGGACTTGATACTTTATAACGGAGGGGGACAAACACTCGTAAACAAACAGGCAACTACAGGACTAAATAATTTGGATTTATCTAACTACCCTGCCGGATGGTATATTTTACAGGTAAAAGCGGGAACAGAAAAGAAAGAGTATAAAATAATTAAGGAGTAAAGATAATTAAACAAACAAATTACCGAAATTAAAAAAAATGATTTGAAAAACAAACAAAAAAAATAACTCATAAAAAAATCCTATGAAATCAACAAGAAGTTTTCTATTTATTCTCGCAGTAATATCGGCAAGTATAGTTTACACTTATGCCACCAAACCGCAAAGTACTAAAGACGAATTGGCTGAAATGTACATTACTAAAATGAGCAATGATGTGGTATTAACCGACAGTCAGAAAGTGGAAATTAAAAAACGCTTTATCAAATATGTTACAAAAATTGAAAACGCGCACGTTAAATCTGACAAAAAAGAAGCATTTAAAGAAAAGCAAATTTCAACGGACGAATATCAAATGTCGCTCGACAGCATTCTCACAGCTAATCAGCGCGAAACTATCATACAAAAAAATGGTGAACGCAGCGGAAACAACATCGATCAAAAAACCAAATAAATATCTACTATTAAAAATTTTGAACAATGAAAACGAAACTATTATTTTTTGCAATAACTATACTAAGCACGTTTACCGCAATTAATACTTACGCTGCAACCTACACCGGAAATCAATCGACCGTAATTTCATATACCACCACTTACGTCAATAACATGTCCGAAGTATGGAATATTACTACAAATGATTTAACAAAACCGGTAACCATATATTACAATATCGGAACTGAATCGGGCTGTGACTATCTTAAAATTAACGAAGTTGATAATAATGGAGTTTTTATATCAACAATATTGAATATTAGCGGCACACAAAGCGGATATATTTCCACCAACATACCCAACGAAAAAGTTCAAGTGGTATTTACCACCGATTATAGCATATCTTATGCCAACAACAATAGTTTGTATTGGGGCGTAAATGTAACCTTTTCCATCAATAATAATTACTTTATTAACAATAATCTGCAAACGAATGGTAACGCATATATTTCCGGCAATATGGGAGTAGGTACTACTTCGCCCTTGTCGAAATTAGATGTTGTGGGTGAAATACGCAGTTCTCTCAATAATGGAGTTTCAAATTTGAGAATGATTGGTGGAAGTTATGCTGCAATGTTAAGAAATGATGGTACTGATACCCATTTCCTTCTTACTAACAGTAATAATATCAATGGCAGTTGGAATAGCCTTAGGCCTTGGTATGTAAATAATTCCAGCGGTAATATTAGTTTTGTGGATAGTAAAGTCCGGATAATCCACAGTACCGGCAATATGGGAATTGGAATCTACCCCCAACATAAACTTGACATAGTAGGCGATATTCAACTTACAGGAAGAATTGGAACGGGATTAAACGATATCTTCACTTACGACAATAAAACAATGGGGCATTATTCCATGGGTTGGTTTAATGATACATGGTTTTCGGGTGGACCTACAATGTGGCAAAGCGCATGGGGAGGATTCAAGTTTTTCACACTGGGAAGTTTACGAATGACTATAAATTCAAACGGCAAAGTCGGTATTGGTACAGCCACTCCTGACGAACTCCTCACCGTGAAAGGTACAATTCATGCCAAGGAGGTAAAAATTGACTACACCGGACCGCTTGCCGATTATGTTTTCGACCCAACATATAATTTAATGCCACTTAACGAGGTTGAGCAGTTTATAAAAACCAACCGGCACTTACCACTGATACCTTCGGCTTCCGAAGTGCAGGATAAAGGTATGAACATGGGCGAGATGCAGAATAAACTTCTGCAAAAAATAGAGGAACTTTCGCTTTATGTGATAGAATTACAAAAAGAAATTATACAACTGAAAACAGAACAGAAAAAGTAGAGTTGAATTCATACGAAAAATTCGTCTCAACACTGTTATGGTATAATTTAGAATTATTACTCACAAAAAAAGACACTATTATGAAAAAAATATTAGTTTTGCTGTATGTTTTGGTTTTTACTGTTCCTTTTTATGCTCAGGATCAGAATCAAAATCTAACAAAATATTGGAGCTACCGTGAAAGATTACGTGATAAATTTATGGTCGTAACTGAAGATGTTTCAGATTTTGGCGTGAATATTCCTGCTGAAAGCATTATTTATAATGATAGTGCTATTTGGTGGGGTGATGCTAACAGTAATATGAGCCATTACCTTTCAGTATTGGCAACTGAACTATGGATACTTAAAAACAATAAGCAGGATTATTCACAAACGCTGAAAGAGTTATTATATGCTATGCTTGCATTGGAAAGGCGCGATGTATATTCCGAATCGGTTTTGAGGTGGAAAAATGCATGTGGTAGCCCATTCATAGACGATGAATATTGGGAAAAAAATTTTGTACATCCGGGGGATATCAATGGATTTTCATTAAGGGATGATGTTTCAACTCCTTTTTGGTCTAAATACCAAAATCATTTTGATGTAGGAAAAGGGTTTGGTACTATTAATAGAGATGTCCCATGGAAATTTGAAGAAAACAGTCAGGATGTTATTATACATACTATGGAAGGTCTGGGGCTAATTAGTAAATTGGTAGGTACGGAATCAATAGCCGGCATTCCATGTAACTGGTCCGATTTGTATTTTCATTTAATCCCTTATTTAACAGGTAAAAATATTGTTACACTTGGCACAGATGTTTATTCCACTCCAATATCGGTAAACTTTTCGTTATGGGCAAAAGATATTGTAAAGCGTTTTATTGGTTATATACAGTATCCCGGTACTTTAAGTGTCCAAATACCATTGAGTATAAATACAAGCATCGGAACATTTAATATAAATTATCCAATAGCTGATTTAACGCACTGGGTGTTAGTTAATCCTGTGACAAACGTACCCGTGATGCAAGGAAGCGGTATGGATGGAGGTGTAGCATTAGCAAGTAATGGTTTTATTAAAACAGGGTTAGCCATTACGGGTGAGGATTTAAGAGAATATGGAGTTTTACCTGATTTTTTGTATAATTATGAGTTTCAACACCCTGTATCTGAAATTTTTGGTGAACCTTACGATGATAATTTAACCCGGTCGTTGGCTTGCAATGGAAATATTATGGGCGCTCAAACATTTACGGTACTTAGGGATTTAAGAGACAGTCACGATCCGTTTGAAACAGGTCGTTTCCCCAATAACGAACATTTGCCATTAATGTACTTAGCTTTACATGATCCTGATTATAGTGTCATGGGATTGGAAGACCAGGTTTATAACACCGACAAAGTGATTTACGAAGAATTACTAAATTCCGCACCTGCAAATTTTCCGGCAAGTGATTGTGGTGTATGGGATTGGTCTTCGGCATCCCGGTGTATCTGGCAATGGAAATTGGGTGAAGATACTGAAAGACATGTTGAATATAATGGTTTAGACTATATGATGTTGCATAACTTATATTATATTGCTTTCAGAAAAGAAGATTATAAAACTATTATTATTACAGATCGGTTACAATCAGGTATTCCTTGGGATTTGCAATATGAATTATGGATAAACAAAAGAAGTACCTCACAACGTGCAGGTTTCATTGAAACGAACAGTTCTATTTTAGGAAATAATGTAACTTATACTGCAACCAGAGGTATTACGTTGAAGAAAGGTTTCAGCGCTACGGGTGCAGGCGGTAAGAAGTTTATTGCTAAAGCAGATCCTCTACCCAATAACTATCAGGGTGGATTATATGCACTGCCTGTTACCGCTCAGAATTCCTCATCAAGTCCTTCAAACATCCGTAAACATTCTGATTTATCAGGGACCTATTCCGAACAAAACCAAACTACCGATATAAACAATCAATTTGAGAATGTAAATATATCTGTTTATCCTAATCCCAACAAGGGGTATATGAGGGTATCTTTAGGTGAATCAAACATACCGGTAAACTTTGATGTTATAAATACAAACAGCGCTGTTGTCTATAAAAGTCAAATCACTTCAGATAAACAAATAATTAATTTATCTGAGTTACCGCAGGGGGTCTATTTTATTCGATTTTATATGAAAAATTCTATACAGACTAAAAAGATTATTTTGATATGAGCTAATTTAATCATTTATTTACAAAAGTTTAAAACTATTTATTTATGAAAAATCCTATTATTTTTATTTTCTTTTTGATTTTAGTTTATTCGTGTGGAGAAAGAACTACTCATTATTATATATCAGAAGAAAATAAACCCTTGTTGGTAAATAACGATACTATTATTTATATTGATAGTGCAACACAAAATACTGATACGTTTCGAATGTATATTTCAGATAATTTTGAATCAAGAGAAAATTCTATTTCGGAATACATAGTAATAAGATATTTTAACCAGAATAAATCAAAAGTGTTTAAAGAATTTTATATAATGCATTGGTATTTAGATGCAGTTGATGTTTCTGTGGATTCATATGATTTTGAGGATATCTTATCATTAACGGAGATTCAGTCAGTTTTAATAAAAAACAATGTTGATATACGGGGAACAATATATCCCACTGTTTTTGTATTAAAGCCTAAATCAGACGTTCCAGATTCTTTACCTAACACTGTATATTTCACCTTTAAATACGGTATTGTCCGGTACGAATACAAAGATGGTAGAACGTATGAGATTATGAATGATTTAATGGTAAAGTAATTATAATTATAGTTTTAGGTCGTAAAACTTTTTTTCTTATGAAAACTCCTATTATTTTTCTTTTCTTTTTGATTTTATTTTATTCGTGCATAGAATCACATATTTATTATAATATACCAGAAAATATGAAAACATTATTACAAAACAATGATACTCTTTTTTTTAAAGATATTATTAATAATAAGGTTGATTCTTTTTATTTGAAAACATCTAGTTTTGTAGAAACAAGAGAAAATTCTTCTGAAGAACACAATACCATTTTTTACAATATTTATAATAATGCTACATTTTCAGGATTTACACTAAGGCAAGCAAGTAAATTTTATAGTATCTACATAGAAAGGAAGAGTAATAAAAACAGTTTAAAAACATTTGCAAGTGATACTCTTAATTTGTTTGTTCTATCAAATAATGAAATGTCATTTCGCGATGTTTTAGTATTAAAATCAAATTCAGACTTACAGGAATCATTACCTAACACTGTATATTTTACCTTTAAATACGGCATTGTCCGGTATGAGTATAAAGATGGAAGAAAGTATGAGATCATGAATAATTTAATGGATAGATAATTGAGGTTTAATTAAATATTGACGTTAAGCAAATGTTTTTTATGAAAAATTCAATAAACTATATTTTAATATTGATATTATTCTATTCCTGTAATCAAATAACTTATTATAATATTCCGGAAGAAAATAAACCCTTGCTTACGAATAAAGATACCTTGTTTTTTATTGATAGTATTAACAATAAGATAGATTCATTTTATTTGACATTATATGATCATTTTGATTTAAGAGAAAATTCATCAGAAGAAATCATTAGTCTATATTATAAGAAATTAAATAAATCTATTACCCTTAAAAATTTTCATATTTTACAGTTAACTGAATATGCATCTATTAGCGTCAATGAATATAGTTTTAGCAAATCTATAAATTCAAGCGATAACAATTCTATTATTTTAAAAAAGGATTTAAAGATTCGTGATATTATATATCCTGAAGTATATTGGTTAACTGCTAATGATTTTCCTGATTCAATTCCGAATACAGTTTATTATACTTTCAAATACGGCATTATCCGGTACGAATATAAAGATGGTAGGAAGTATGAGATAATGAATAATTTAATGGTTAAGTAATTAGAGTTTTAGTAACGTTGCCGTTAAAGCAAATTATCTTATCCTCATGGATATGTTAAATAATTGAGTGAAACGTCTGTATTGAATAATCCACTAAAATACACCGACCCAAGTGGAAATCTTTGGTATGCATTACCATCTGTTAGCTGGAGCTATTATGGTGGTTTAAGTGTGGGTGTAGGTGCAGGTTTTGGGTTTCCTTCGGGTATTAGTGTAGGTGTGGGAGTCAATTATGGCTTTAAAAATAACAATTGGACATTTACTGCCAATACGTCATTAGCCGGATTTTATGCTTATGGAGGTTACGATACTAAAGCTGGATGGATAGGTGGTGCAGGTTTTGGCTTATCACCTGCCTTTACAGGTAATTTTAGTGTTTCGAGTAACTTATTTAATGTTGGTTTTAACTATAGTCAAAATGGAGGTTGGTCGGCAAGCGCGCTTGGTTTTAACTATAGTAGTCAGGGCTTGATTTTTGATCCGAGTATTACGGTGAGTTATAGTTTAAATTGGTATAGTTATATACATTTTGAAGAATTTGAATCTGGTGAAAATATCCCTTCTGGAGAATTTCAGTATTCCGATAATGATCTTAAAGATATCATGGCAGAACAAGGTGTTTATTTTAGAGATTTTGGTTTGATATCTGTATCTGCATGGAAAGATTTTGAAGGTTATACAATAATTGAAGGTAAAAGATATTATGCCTTCCGTGGTAATGACGGTATCTTACAAAAGATACCTGCAAACGGTGGCGAAAGGACAATAATTAGAGGCTTAACAAAAATTGTTGGCAATCCATGGTCAAGAGAAACAGAAATTTATATGTCTCGAATTTTAGATAAAGCTCAATTTTTTAAAACATTGAACCATGAATTAATACATGCATATCATTATCATATAGGATTACATTTATCATTAAGAGAAAAATTTGACCAATATACAGAATATGTTGCATATAAGTATTCAGTTTCTGTCGGAAGTCATTCCGCATCAAGTCTTAAAAAATGGGGAGGAGTTCCCTACTCAGAACAAGTTATGCCTCCAACCTTATTATGTATACCGTAAATAATTATAAACATATTAGTTATGAAACGATTAATATTAACAATTTCAATAGTTGTATTTTCTTTTGTAGAAATTATGTCCAAAGAAATATATGGCTTGTTTCAGATAAACAATAATGAAAACTATACTGTTTCCATAAAAGACGATGTTTTTATAATAAGAACAATATCAAATTCGTTATCCAATCCGGATAATGTTCTTTTAAATTCTATATGTCGTGTTATAAATGATACATTATTCTTGAATTTTAATGGCAATTATTATTTGTTTAAAATAATTAGAAATGATATATTGATTTCCTTGTCAGATATTCTTTCATTTATCAAAAAAGGAGATAAATTGGAACAAATTGTATATTATTGCAATGGTTATCCCTTTTTATTTGGCAATGAAAGAAAAAATAACTTAAAAAATGGGAAGTGGAAATATATTGATGTATGTGGAAAAGTTTCTGGGATAATTTTTAATGAAGGAAAGATTATTGGCACTTATAATATTGAGACTAGTGATTCACAAGATGAATAACATCTCCCCGTTCAATCGGATATGCTGTTTATTACGAGTAAAAAGTAACGATAGTCGGGTGGGATTTGCCATTGCTTCTCATGTGATTGTATCGCATGGGAAGCAGAGGAAACAAGATAGAATTAGTGTAGCTTACTGCAGTATTAATGTAAGTTTTAGCTGCTTAACTTATTTTGATGGATTAATGACTTATCTAAACAACTAAGTCTCAGAATAGAACTTAAAATATTTGTATTACTTAATTATAAATATCTTATGAAAAAATTATTATTTTTTACGTTGTTTTTTACAACAGCTATCACGCTTTACAGTCAGTATAAAGATGATGCTGTTTATACCAGAAAAATATCTTCAAACACATTGATTGAATATAAAGAAATATTCAATGAAAGACGTACACTATTCGTTTTGGAAGGTGGATACGGCAATGAAATTCTTTCGAATATGCCAGTAAAGAAATTGTTGATTATCGAGCATTTTAAAATTAAACCAGATATGGCATTAGGTTTAGGGTTTGGCATTAAATCTTATGATAGAAACAGATCATTTCCGGTTTTTTTAAGTATGAAGTTTCCAAAAATAACAGCTCGGGGTAATCTTTCAACTTTTGGTCTGATGGCAGGTTCTGCCTGGAATCATTACTATGGTTATGGTAATAATCTAATGCTCAATGGCTCTTATAATTATGGATTCCGGGTAAGTAAAAAATCATTTATTACCTTAGGAGGAGATATTGACTACCAATCGCATGGCGCTTATGTAGATGACCCTTCATTAACTTTTGGTCTTACGCTGGGTTTTGTACACTGATAAAGTTAAACACTTGCGACTTGTCGGATGTAGCTTTATTAACTGAGCAAAA
>CAYONE010000117.1:0-10413 GCA_964405245.1 uncultured Paludibacter sp. | reverse complement strand
ACGACTTTGAAGGAGTTTTGAATACGACAAAATGGGCAAAAATCGGAAAATGTTCACAAGACACAGCATTGCGTGACATTCAAGATTTAATTGAAAAAGGAATTCTAGTGAAATCTGAACAAGGCGGACGAAGTACAAATTATGAATTGAAAACCAACTAATTACACCAAACACCGAACCGCTAACACACGCCTATGGTCATTGGCTGGCTGACGTGCAATTTGGAGGTTTTGCGCCCGCATTCACTTTGTCGCTGTGCGACAGCGAATACGCCCGCAACCCGCCCGTGCCCATAGCCTCGGTCGTTAGCAGCCATTATAAAAAAAATGACAGATACTACGAAAATAAGATATATTCAACCACCCAAACAGTTAATGTCTGGATTCCTAAACTTTGCAAAAGAAATAGAGCAAAAGTGTATCGAGAACGGTGTGAAGTTTACAGAAGACGAAATTGCAGAGATTTTCAATAATAGTTTCTCAGGAAAGATTAGAGCAAACTTTTTCCTCTGGGTTGGAGACTTAAACGATATTATTGATGGTATGAATATCATATTGACAGACTTGTCTGATTTACGTAAGGATAAAAACTCATTAAAAGGTAATCCCATTGTAAGAAGTGAATTACTTTTTCAAGCTTTTTTTTGGAGAGTTTTTTAGAATGAGAGAAATCTCTAAAATATTTATGAAGTTGTTGACTTACGAGAAAGTCCTTAACAAGAAAGCTAAACAAGCTTTTGTTGGATTCTATTTTCAAGCTTTTGATTCAATATATGAGATTAGAAATAAGCTAATTCACCAAGGTGTGTCATTTAAAAAATATGACGTAAATTTAGACTTGTCTATTTTCGAGGCATGCCTTGTCTTTACTGTGTAACCACATATCACATTGTTCTTGCTCCCTTTTTGTCACCTCGTTTCCTATTATATTCCCAACTTATCTTTCCCTTTAATGGTATTGGTTAATTTCATTAGAAATATATAAGTAATTGGAATTAACGATAAAGCATTTGCCCAAATCAGAGGCGGATTTTTCAGTAAAATGCCATACAGCAACCATAACGAAATACACAGTACTACAATACAGTACATTATTAACGAAATGCTGTGCGTATCTTTAGTTGTAAAAACTTTTATAGCCTGCGGAAACTGATTAAGAACAGAAAGTAAGGAAGCTGAAAATCCAACAATTTCAACGAGAGTCATATTTTATCTTTTTTGTTTTATTAAAATGAATAAAAAAACGGCTGAACAATTCAATTTTATTGTTCAGCCGCCAAAATTACATCAAAAATTTTATCTTACCGATACTTTTTGAGTTGCTCCATCAACCTTAACAATATATAAGCCTGAATTCAAAGTTTTTGATTTATAAGTGCCATTCAGTAAAGTTGATTCAATATTTCTACCTGTAATATCGAATAATTCAACTTTTGAAGTTACACCTTCAACCACAATTGAATTTTGATTTGTATATACTTTGTATTTGTCGGCGTCTAACATATTGATAGCACTTGGTGCAGCATTTCTCCATGCTGAAACAGTAATTGTAATATTGGCATCAGCAGGATACTCAGCTAAACGATTTGGACGTTCTACTGTTGGATCGTCATCTTTAGCTTCGGGGTGTGACCATTCAGTATTCCAGTTGTAAAGTCTGTATTCAATTGATTGTACGTTTTCAGCAACAAAAGAGAAAGTTCCATCTTGATTTTTTGTTCCTTCCTGCAATTTATCCCAATTCCATCCTAAATGGCTACCCATAATCCAAACGCGCTCGGTTCCGGCAGGTACTATAGCTGTAATATTGATATTACCAACTTTTGAAGGGTCGTAATATTTCTTGAATTCAGAAACTACATGAGAAGCAGTGTTTTGAGTTTTGTCAGGATATTGAATATCGCCGGCAGTTTGCTCATAATCCCAAGCCGGTCCGGCACAGAATTTATATTTTAATTTTTGAACATCTTCAGAGAAGAAAGAAACAGAAAATATTTTACCTTCTGCAGTTGTTTCTTCCAATTTCATTTTCGTGGAGTCAGTAGGAATTGACCAGCCATTGAAAGTACCAACTATGTAAAGCTCAATAACATCTACTGGTACAAAAGCTTCAACAGTTACACGCATCGGAATAGGTTCCACACGCGGGTCGAAAGTTAAAGCCCATGAAAGAACCACATCGTTAACAGGGTCTGCATATACACGGTCAGAAATTTCTGCTCCGGCAGCATCTTTTTCTACATAAGCCCAGTCGCCACCGCCACTCAAATATTTGTATACGCAATTGGCAGCTGTAACACCTGCGGCAATTTCGGCTTCAGGTATTGTAATAGTGTAATGTGTGTCATCAACTTTCGTCATTTTGTGCAGGTTGTTATTCCAACCGTTGAAATTACCAACAACCCAAACCTCATAGGTCATGTGTGTGGTAGGTTTGCTGTTGTCCATAGGTACAGTTACATTGAAAACCAAATCCGCAGCTTTTGCAGTTGCGAAAATGCTCATAAGAGCCATAATAAGAGTAAAAACTTTTTTCATAACGTTTTAATTTTAAAAATTATTGATATTAAATTAGGAAATTATTTTTTGATAAAAAAGTACTTGGTGTCAAAAGTACAATAATTAAAACAATTTTGTTTATTGTAGGTTCTTAAAATATTGTTAAATAAATAAAAATGCATTTTCTATCTAAACTATTTCGGGAAAATTGTATCCCGAAATAGTTTGATATCAGTATATTAATAACCCGGATTTTGTTTTAAATTAGGATTGGCATTCATGTCATTGGTCGGCAAAGGAAATAAATTATATTCCACAGGAAAATCTTTACCTGTTTGCTCGCCACCTTTCCATTCCCAGGTGTAACCCGTAGCGCCACCAAATTTGTTAAAGCGAATCAAGTCAGTACGACGATGTCCTTCCATAAAAAATTCACGCACGCGTTCTTTTAAAATATCATCAAGTACAACAGTTGTGTACACTCTGGCTTTTGCGCGTGTGCGAAGTTCGTTCATAGCTGCAAGCGCTTCGTAATTTTCAACTTTAGTACCACCGCGTAATACAGCTTCGGCATAAATAAGATAAGCTTCAGCTTTACGCATAAACGGATAATCCATATCCACATATTTTGGATCTTTGTTGAGACCTCCATCTGCACGAACATTGCTAAACTTAATTGCAGAATAACCTTCTTTGAATTTTCCGATATTCGGTATTGATAAAGTTCTGTCAGCATCGCCATAAATCAATGCTCTTTCATCTTTATAAGTGGATGTAAGACCTGTTGTCAAGTCTTTTTTGTTACTAACAAGTATCGATCCTGGAAAGAAAGTTTTGGTTACGGTTGGTCTTAACCTGTTACCACCCCAACCTTCGGAAGTACCCCACTCTGCCATTCCAGATGTATGTGTTGAAGCAATCAAAAATAAAGAAGAACCCCAACTTGTAGTTTTAATTCCATCGGCAGGAAATGGGAATAGTATTTCCTGATGAGCAGTATTCACTGTTGAACCATCAATCGGTCCGGCATTATCACCCATAAATAAATGTTTGAAAACCGGACTAAGACTGTAAGAAGAACTGATTACTTTATGAGCATAACTGGCAGCTTCGTTCCAGTAAGTTTGTCCGGGAACTGCTGTAACACCTGTAGAAGCCGGAACTGTAGTGTAAACTTCACCATTGAGATACATGCGAGATAATAATAACCAGCATGCTGCTTTGTCCACTCTGTAATATGGACCGGTTCTTGGTTCAGACATATCAGGTTCAATCGCTTTTAATTCGCTTTCAATCCATGTAAACAAATCTTTTCTATTCATTTGTTTTGGTGCAATATCGGTAATTTTGTCAATAAAAGGTACATTTCCAAAATTATCCATCAGATAATAATATGCCAATGCTCTCAAAAAACGAACTTCAGCACGTTGTTTAGTAGTTTTTTCATCGGTCATGCCAACTGTTTGTTCAAGAAAGTGATTACTAATGGTTACTACAAAATACAATCGAGCATATAAACCATCGAAAGTCTGGGTATTTGGAGACCAGGAATTTTTATTTAAATCGATAACTTCGGCATCGCCCCATGAGCAAATTGCTTCATCGGTTGTAAGTTCATTACAATTCCACAAACAACGAACTAATGAGAAACGACCTTCGTCCAAACCTTCGATATCGCCTTTTCCAGAAGGACCTTCTTGTCCTGTGTGCGAAAATGACATGTAAACTTTTGCAAAAACATCATCCTGCAGGAAAGTTTGCGTTACCTGTGGATTTATTGGTGTAACGTCCAAATCGTCGATACAACTTGTGATAGTAAAAACACCTGTCAGTAATATCAGTATATATTTTAATTTATTCATTTTCATATTACTCATTTATTTAGAAATTTAGTGAAAAACCTACAATTGACATAAGCGGACGAGGGTAGATGGTGTTATCGATACCTCCCGAAATTTCAGGATCCAAGCCGGTGTATTTAGTTAAAATGAAGGGATTTTGAACAGTTGCAAAAATTCTACCATTTGATATTACATTAAACAATTTATTAAAACTGTAACCTAAAGTTATGTTATCACATTTTACAAAAGAGGCGTTTTCAATATAATAATCAGAAATTGGAGTGCTTGTAGAAGTGCCCTGAAAGTTTGTAACTGTTGCCGATTTCAATTTATTGCTTAAATAACCGAGTGAAAATACGCCCGAAGTTCCCATATTGTTACTTCCGGCAGCAACACCATTAAACATGTAATTTCCAACATTCGAACGCAATGCAATACCTACATCAAATTTTTTGTAAATAAGTTTACCTGATAGGCCAAACATAAAATCAGGGTTGGCATTGTGATAATAGTATCTGTCTTTATCATTGATTATACCATCTTCAAATCTGTCAACGAAGGCATCTGTTGCACTATAAACACCGCCATCAGGATTTGGAGCGCCTTCTTCAATTGGCTTACCATTGTTATCGTACTTTTGCTGGTAAACCCAGAAAGTATTTGCCGGTTGACCTGTTGTGTGTACCTGAATATTGTTAAACTGGAATGTTCCACCTGATGGTATATAATAATCATCTCCTGTTCCGGTGGTTAATTTAATAATTCTGTTTCTGTTGTAAGTTACATTGAAGCCCAAGTCCAAAGTTATATCTTTTTTTGCTATTGGTTTAGCATTAAGAGTAAACTCAACACCATTATTGCTTAATGAACCAACATTACTTATTACTTTGTTCTTGAAGTTAGTTCCTGCAGGTACCTGAACAACATTTATTAAATCGTTGGTAACCCGATAATAATATTCAAGTGATGAAGTGATTCTGTTACTTAAAAATCCAACATCAATACGACCATTATAAGTTGTTGTTGATTCCCATTTAATTTTAGAATTATAAGCATCAGGTCGGGCTGTAGTAACATATTCGTTTCCAAACTGATAATATGCACCGTTAATATTGGTTGTGTAAACCGGAATATAAGGATAATCACCCTGATTTATATCCTGCTGTCCGGTAACTCCATAACCTAAACTTAACTTCAATTCAGAAAGTGGGTCAACATCTTTTAAAAATGATTCTTCATGCATTTTCCAAGCAGCTGCAAATGCAGGAAAAAGTCCCCATCTGTTGCCGTTTTGTTTAGAGAATCTTGAAGTACCATCGTTTCTGATAGTACCGGTTAGTAAGTATTTATTATCGAAGTTAAAATTAAATCTTCCGAAAAATGAAACTAAATAACTTTCTGTTTTCCAGCTAGACTGTGCAGGATAAATATGATTGTAATAATCATCGTTGTCATCAATTATTCCATCTTTATTGGTATCATCCAAAATTAAACCTCTGTACTCACTTTCACCTTCGCGGTAAAAATGTTGCCATTCGTATCCACCCATAACATCGAAATTGATTTTGCCGGTTTCTTTAGCATATAGTGCATAGAAGTTTAACATTTCATTTCTCTTGCTTTGTTCATCCCAGCCTGTTCTTCCCCAAGGATAATCACTCGCCGATTGAGTAGGTATAAGCAAATCCTGTTTTCCTTTTGATAAATCCAAAGCTAAATTGAGATGTAACCTTAAATCGGGGAAGAAATGTAATTTGTAATCGATATCGGCGCTTCCAATAAAACTTTTTGCTTTTGAAACATCCAATTTTTGTTCTAATGTAGCAACCGGATTACGGGTAGCCATATTGTTTACATTTTTAAAACTACCATCTTCTTTTACATCGTACCATTCCCAATACCCGCCAAAACGGTTGTGAACCGTATCAGTTGAATTGATTGCAGGTTGTGTTGGGTCCATTGTTGTTGCTGCACCAACTACACCATTGTCGGCAAAGCGGTTGTTAACCAACATTCCCTTTGCATTTAAATTAAGTTTTAAATGGTCATTAAATAATGATGGACTTAAATTTATCGAACCTGTAAAACGCTCGAAATTTGATGTTTTTAAAATACCATCCTGATTGTTGTAACCTACAGAAACCCTGTAAGGTAGATTTTTAAAACCACCGGCTATATTAACATTGTGTTCCTGACTTAACGCCGTACGATAAATTAAACTTTGCCAGTCGGTGTTATCTGTTCCGAGAGCGTTACGGGCATCAATATCAGTTTGTCCATCGCCACTGAATAATGTATTTACCAGTGTTCTGAATTCGTCGCCATTTAAAACTTCGATAGTGCGTTTAATAGTACTTACTGAAGCATTTGCATCGTAAGATACACGAGGTTTACTTCCTTTTTCTCCTTTTTTTGTAGTGATAATAATTACACCATTCGAAGCACGTGAGCCATATATGGCAGTAGCTGAAGCATCTTTCAGTACAGTAAAACTTTCAATATCATTTGGATTGATTGTACTTAAAGGGTTGGCAACACCTTTGATACCAGAGTTATCCATAGGTAATCCATCGATAACAATTAACGGATCGTTGCTTGCATTTAACGATGAACCACCGCGAATGCGAATTGTAGCACCTCCACCGGGAGTTCCACCGTGTGATGTAACATTTACACCGGCAATTTTACCAACAATCATATCCTGTGCATTGGTGGTTAAACCTTTATTCAGTTTGTCGGGTTTAATGGCAGTGATTGAACCGGTAGCATCGTTCTTTTTAACAGTACCATATCCGATTACCATTACTTCGCCAATAGCAATGGCATCTTCTTTGAGATTAACTACAAGGTTTGTTTTGCCATTGACAGGTATTTCTTCGGTGGTGTAACCTACATATTTAATAATTAATGTAGATTTTGATGAGACTGATAAAACAAATTTACCGTCAAAGTTGGTAATCGTTCCGTTTGTCGTCCCTTTTTCAAGAATATTGGCTCCAATAATTGGTTCGCCTGATGTTGCATCTTTAACAACTCCGTTAACTGTAATTTGCTGGGCATTGATAAAAATGCTTATTCCAAATAACATTAACAATGTTGATAGAGCTCTCATTTTTAGCTTAAAGTTTTTGTACTTCATGCATTAGAAATTTTTTAGGTTGAACTTAAATATTAATAAATAAATATTGATTCGAGAATTAATGAATTAAATTGTAATGTTTTTGTGATTCATGAATTCATTCAAAATTTGTGAGAGCAAAAATATAAGTTTAAAAATCAATATTCATACGATACACAATTTTCGATTTAAATTATTAACGCAAACGTTTGCGAAAAAAATCCTTTATATTTGCATAGTTTTTTCTTTTGTTTAAGCCGCTGTATTTATTTTTGTATCAGGTATTTTACTTTATTGGTTGAAAACAATTTTGATTTAAAGAAAATTAGCCATAAAAGTATTATTTTTATAACTTTCAGGCATTTAAAATCTGATTATCGATGCATAAAACACAAATTACAATCAAAGATATTGCCCGTGAGCTGAATATTTCACCATCAACAGTTTCACGCGCACTGAAAAACCATCCGGATATAAGCCAGGAAACCAAAAATCAGGTAAATGAATATGCCCGCAAATATAATTATAAACCCAATGCGCTGGCATTGAGTTTGCGAATGAGTAAAAACAATACTATCGGAGTTATTGTGCCCGAAATCATTCATTTTTTCTTTTCTTCGGTTTTATCAGGTATTGAGGAAGTTGCAAATAAAGAAGGTTTTAATGTAATTCTTTGCCAATCGGGTGAAGATTACGAAAAAGAAGTGCGCAATACTCAATCATTAATTTCTACACGTGTTTCGGGAGTTTTGGCATCATTATCCAAACATACAACAAATTATGATCATTTTCAGGATGTAGTTGATGCCGGAATACCTTTGGTTTTTTTTGATAGAATTTGTATTGGAATCAATACCGACCGTGTTGTGGTTGACGATTATGCAGGTGCTTTTGCCGCAGTTGAATATCTTATTCAAAGCGGATGTAAGCGTATAGCTTTTTTCAGTTCGCCGCTGCATCTTGAAATTTCGAAAAACAGAAAAAATGGCTACCTCGATGCGATGCACAAATATCGAATTCCTGTTGATGAATCCTTGATTCGTGTTTGCGATACACGAGAAGAAGCCATAATAATTACTCCCGAAATTCTTGATAGACCTGACCGTCCCGATGCGTTTTTCGCCATAAACGACCATTGCGCCACAGGAATTATGTATGCGGTAAAACAAGCCCGATTGAAAATTCCGGATGATATTTCCATAATGGGATTTACCGATGGCGAACTTGCCAAAGCTTCCGACCCTATGCTAAGCACAGTGGAACAACACGGCTTTGATATGGGAAAATATGCTGCGAAACTTTTAATAGATAAAATCAACGGTGTTTCGCAAGGCCGCTACACAAACAAAATTGTAAAAACAAATCTGATTATCAGGGGAACGACGAGGTGAAATTCCGCGTTTCGAGTTTTGCGTTTCGGGTTTTGAGAAGGTTTTTAAGTTATTTATCAAATATTTTTATTATAAATCAAGTTTATGTCAACTGTAAAGAGATTTGAAGATCTCGTAATATGGCAAAATTCACGAGAATTGTGTAAGTTTATCAATCAGTTAACTGAAAAGAGAAAATTCAAATATAACTATTCCTTAAAAGACCAAATATGCAGATCGAGTGGATCTATTATGGATAATATTGCCGAAGGATTTGAAAGGGGTGGTAATAAGGAATTTATCAATTTTCTAACTTATTCCAAAGGCTCTTCAGGTGAAGTGCGTTCTCAAACTTACAGGGCATTTGATATTGGATTGATTAGTGAAGTAGATTTTGACTTTTTGATTAAAGAAACGAATTCATTGTCTGAACGTATTGGAAAATTTATATCATATCTTAGAAATACTGAATTCAAAGGAGTTAAATTTAAAAGAGATATTGACAATAATGAAAAACAATAAAAAATAATGGAACGGTCATCACCAAACGCGGAACGCGAAACCCCAAACCCGAAACACGAAACGCGAAACGCGAAACACGAAACGCAAAACCCGAAACCCGAAACTCGAAACCCGAAACCCGAAACCCGAAACCCGAAACCCGAAACGCGAAACGCGAAACCTCGCTTAAGCTTTTGGCATATCTGGAACATGAGTTTTGGATTTTTAGGTATTCAGTTTGGCTTTGCCTTGCAGAATGCCAATGTAAGCCGCATTTTCGAAACGCTTGGCGCCGAAATTGACAAAATACCGGTGTTATGGCTGGCTGCTCCTGTTACCGGACTGATTATTCAACCCATAATCGGACATTGGAGCGATAAAACATGGACAAAACTTGGCAGAAGGAAACCGTTTTTCCTGTTCGGAGCAATTTTTGCTTCGCTGGCAATTTTGTTTATGCCAAATTCGTCTTCATGGCTTATTGCAGCCGGTACATTGTGGATTATGGATGCATCTATTAATATTTCCATGGAGCCTTTCCGCGCTTTTGTTGGCGATATGTTACCATCGGAACAACGTACGCTTGGTTTTTCAATGCAGAGTTTTTTTATCGGTCTCGGAGCTGTAGCCGGTTCGGCGCTGCCATATATTTTAGCTAACTGGTTTGGAATTTCTAATATACCCATAGGTGACGAACTTATTCCTGATACAGTGCGATGGTCTTTTTACCTGGGTGGAGTTGTTTTTCTGCTTTCGGTACTTGTAACCATTTTTACTACAAAAGAATATTCGCCTGAAGAACTGGCAATTTTTGAAAAAAATGAAAATGTTCATTTGAAAGAAGCTATAGATTTGGAAACTAAAACAATTGCTTCAAGTCGATTTTTCAATTTTGGACTTTTATTTCTGACAATTGGTGCTGCAATTGGTGGCCTGGTTTATTATTTTTCGTTTGATATTCAGATTTATATTCTATCAGGAATATTCCTGTTGGTTGCCTTTTTGTTTTTCATTGTAACTCTGTTTCAGAAAAGCGAAAAGAATAACGGACTTACCGAAATTATGACCGATTTGCTGAATATGCC
>CAYONE010000116.1:0-10422 GCA_964405245.1 uncultured Paludibacter sp. | reverse complement strand
TCGGCAACTCGTAGGCTTTTAATATTCTCGGTAGCGGCTTTTAACTGAATGCGATTAAATTCAAGTTTATCGAAAGCATATTTTATCAGTGTTTTGCACGATAGTGTGATAATGCCCAAATGCTGGAACTTTTCAGAAATCCAGTAACCGATTTCAACTTTACTGTTATCGTAATCAGGATCTTTCAGTCCGGCAAGTCCAACAAATTGTTCCTTGTAATATATTGCAAATGTAAAATCTTTGGTTTCATTTACAGTTAAACTCTCAATGAAATTTTGAGTATCAGCCATTTCAAGCGTATAATCAACGAAAGGCAACCACTCGCCAAGGTATTCCCTTTCAGCATTGATGGTTTCAAAAATCGGACGAATTTCTTCTTCACCAATTTCTTTTAGAGTAATTTCATTGTTAACAATCAGTTCTTTGGCTTTCACAGTAATTATAAATATTGAAGAAAGAAATTAAAATTGAAAAATAATGAACTACATACTATTGACTATAAACTATTGACTATAAATCAAATTCTCGTTTTCTCTTTCAGTTTAAAATCGCGCCCGAGATACTTTTCGCGTACAATCGGATTGTCGGCAAGTTCCTGTGAAGTTCCTTTGAATAGAATTTTCCCATCGAAAAGCATGTAAGCTCTGTCGGTAATGGTAAGTGTTTCGTCCACATTGTGGTCGGTTATCAGAATTCCAATATTTTTATCTTTCAAGTTCCAAACAATATCCTGAATGTCTTGTACGGCTATCGGGTCAACACCTGCAAAAGGTTCATCGAGCATTATAAAACGCGGTTCGATAGCAAGACAACGGGCGATCTCCGTCCTACGGCGTTCGCCTCCTGAGAGTCGGTCACCTATGTTTCGTCTAACGGTTTCAAGGTTAAATTCAGCGATTAACGTTTCAAGTTTTTCGCGTTGATATTCTTTGCTGAATTTTGTCATTTCCAACACAGCTTTCAGGTTATCTTCAACTGTCATTTTGCGGAATACAGATGCTTCCTGCGCCAAATATCCAATGCCCATTTGCGCTCTTTTATAAACAGGATATTTAGTAATTTCCACATCGTTAAGAAATATTTTTCCGGAATTTGGGGTTACAAGTCCTACTGTCATGTAAAACGTTGTGGTTTTTCCGGCACCATTCGGCCCAAGCAATCCTACAATTTCACCTTGTTTTACCTGAATGGAAACATCGTTTACCACGGTGCGTTTTCCATATTTCTTAATCAGGCTTTCGGTGCGAAGCACCATACTTTCATTTTCCATTGTTTATCCGGCAATTTATATCAATGCAAAAGTAGTTTTTTTAAAGTGAATAACAAAAAATCAGCACATCCATTTTGAATATGAAAAATCTTTTCAATTTATTGGCATAAATACCTCATTTATGGTATAAAAATACTAACATAAGGGTATTTTATTCAGCTACTGTACATATTAATTTTGCAGAGTAAACTTTTTAAAACAATTACAAATGAATACGAATGCTATTTGCCCCATTTCAGATAAAACTATCAACGAAAATGTAGCGCGCTTAAATGGAATTTTCACGGTAGCGTTACTTGCTATATTTTTAGTTACTCAAAATTTAATTCCGGTAATTTTTCTTCTTTTCGATTTTACGTTAAGAACTTCCCGGTTAAGAAAATACAGTCCATTCGCCGTGATTTCCACACGAATTTTATCAGCATTAAAAATAAAAAATAAACCTGTAAATGCCGGACCAAAAATTTTTGCAGCAGGCATTGGCGTTTTTTTTAATATCGCTATTATTACTTTTTCGCTGGTAAATTATCCGGCTGTTGCATCAGTATTTGCTTTAATATTTGCATTTTGTGCATTTCTCGAAGGTGTTTTTGGTTTTTGTGTTGCTTGTAAAATCTATCCTTTTGTTTACAGTTTGTCCGTATTTATCAGAAAATTTCAAATCAATTAATTTCATTTGATTTTATCTGAGTTCAGTATTTTTAGCAAGAAGAAATTATAAATTTCAACATCATAATCTGATTGATTCTCCCATTAAATCAATCAGATTTTTGTACATTTGCATACAGTTAATCTCATTCGTAAAATATCTTGTAAAACAATATTTGAACATGTATAGTAATTTTAAACAACATCTCGCTGAAGAATTGAACGCCATAAGCAGTGCAGGATTATATAAAAATGAACGCATTATTACTTCGGCTCAGGGAGCAGAAATAAAACTTGCCGATGGCAGAGAGGTGCTGAATTTTTGCGCCAACAATTATCTTGGATTATCGAACCATTCCGCTTTGAATGATGCTGCTGCCGAAGCGCTTCAAACGCATGGCTACGGCATGTCATCGGTGCGTTTTATATGTGGTACGCAGGATTTACACAAGCAACTCGAAGCCAGTATCGCCGAATTTTTCGGCATGGAAGATACTATTTTGTATGCTGCCTGTTTCGATGCCAATGGAGGAGTTTTCGAACCATTGTTGGGCGAAGAAGATGCCATAATTTCCGATGCTCTGAATCATGCATCAATTATCGATGGCGTAAGGCTTTGCAAAGCACAACGATACCGTTATGCGAATGCCGATATGGAAGACCTGGAAAATCAGCTTAAAAAAGCACAGGCACAACGTTTCCGCGTGATTGTTACTGATGGTGTTTTTTCGATGGATGGAAATGTAGCTCCACTCGATAAAATTTACGAACTGGCAGAAAATTACAATGCAATGATTATGGTGGACGAATCGCATTCGGCAGGAGTTGTAGGACAAACAGGTAGGGGAGTAACTGAGCTTTATAACCTGAAAGGGAAAATTGAAATTATTACCGGAACGCTCGGCAAAGCTTTTGGTGGCGCAATTGGAGGATTTACAACCGGAAAAAAGGAAATTATTGACATGCTTCGTCAACGTTCGCGTCCGTATTTATTCTCAAACTCCATACCACCTATGGTTGCAGGGGCAGGAATTCGCATGTTCGAAATGATGAGCGAAACCAACGACTTGCAGGATAAACTGCATACCAATACTGCTTATTTTGTTGAAAAAATGAAAAATGCGGGTTTCGACATTAAACCTACACAATCGGCAATTTGTGCGCTAATGCTTTACGATGCTAAGCTTTCGCAGGATTTTGCAGCCCGAATGCTCGAAGAAGGAATTTACGTTATTGGTTTTTACTTCCCTGTAGTACCAAAAGGTCAGGCACGTATCCGCATTCAGATTTCTGCAGCACATGAAAACTCACATCTCGATAAAGCAATTGATGCATTTGTAAAAGTGGGAAAAGAATTGGGAGTAATTCAATAAGCTTTTAATAGGGCTTGCTGACAAACTAAAAGGAAGAAATAGTAACGCCGTTTTAGCGAATTAGGCGGATGTACGCTGATAAATAATGAACAGATTTTTTAACTGATTTTTCGATAAGTCGAAACTGATTTGCAATATTAGTCTTAAATATCTGCTGTTTTCAACGAAAACATAATCAGAAACAAATCCGTTAATAATTTTCAAAATCCGCTGACACACCGAATAATTCGGCATCTTCGATCCGCCTAATCCGCTAAATCCGCGTCACTAATATTTTATCAAAATTGCATGATTTTTTATGATTACACTCAATTTTCTTTGCATTAATAATCATAATTGTGATTTTACAAAGCAATATAACTGGATAATACTAGTTTTTTAGCAAACTCTTAATAGAGAAATTATTAAACTTACTCCCTGCAGTAAATCTCTCAAAAATTAATTCATAACAAAATTTTCCCAGAAAATTTTAAATGTTCTTTTAACTGTGCTTTTATATTCTTTAGGAGTCAGTCCGAATACTTTTTTAAATCTGCGGGCAAAATATTTGGGATCGTTAAAGCCCGAAGAATAAGCAACTTCTTTAACGCTTAAATCACTGTCCTTTATAAGCTTTTTTGCATAATCAAACTTAATATTCTCAATAAATTCAATGGGTGTCTGACCTGTTAAATGCTTCATTTTTTTATTTAACGATGATTTACTTACGGCAAGTTCACACGCAAACTCAGTAATGGTGTATTTCTCGACCAACATGTTTTTTCTGGCAATATGAGTTGCCTGCGAAATGAAATCTGAAAATGTTGAAGACATGGTATAATGTGTTTATTTGATTAAAATGATAGTTAATTTCCTAAAGCAAATATCGGGATTTTATTCATTTTCGAATGTTGTAAATTCGTCAAAAAGAAGTCAAAATTTAAGCAAGTTGTACTTATTCAGCTCATATTACTGTAATTTTCTTTTATCTTTGAAAATTAAATACATCAAATTTCTGTATGAGAAAATCACTTTTAATCCTCATTTGTATATTTACATATTGTGCTGGACTGTACAGTTTTAATGTCAAAAAACTTACTGCCGAAAACGGACTCTCAAATAACAATGTAATCAGCATTTCACAGGATCGTGAAGGATTTATGTGGATTTGCACCAAAGACGGACTGAACCGGTTCGATGGTAATAAATTTCAGATTTTCCGACATTCCGAGGATAATCCGAACAGTATTTGCAGCAATGTTTTAAATTATGTTTTCCCCGATCCTAACGATGATGTGGTTTGGATTGCAAGTGAGAAAAACGGATTGGATGCATATAATTATCGAACACATAAATTCACACATTACCGACACAACACAAATGATTCAGGTTCACTATCGTCCGATGGAATTACACATATAACCGCTGATAATGCCGGAAATATCTGGCTCGCAACTTACTCCACAGGCATAGAAATGATTGAGCGGAAAACCGGCAAAATCACTCATTTTAATCAAACGAACATTAAAGGATTGGTGTCTGATTACAACTGGTACATAATACACAATAATGCCGGACTGCTTTACGTGGGTCATGTTGTTGATGGTATGAGCATAGTTAACCTAAAAAAAAGAACAGCGGTAAATTTCAGGAATATTCCCGGCAACCCTGCTTCATTGTGCGATAATACAGTAACTTGTTTGTTTGAGGATTCGCGAAAAAGAATTTGGGTTGGAACAAGAAATGGTTTGGCATTATTTAATCCGGAAACTTTACAATTTATTAATTTCAGAAATAAATTTGGCGTCGCGGGCAGTATTTCGGGCAATTTCATAAAAAGTTTTGTGGAAACACCTGAACATAAATTGTGGATTGGAACAGAAGGGAATGGCATAAGCATACTTGATTTAAACACGCTGAATGATGAAATTAATCCTGAAAAAGTTTTTTTTGAGCATATTGGAGAATCGAATACAGATGATGGCTTATCGGGCGGGTCGGTTCAATCGCTTTTCCGTGATTCTTATGGAAATTTTTGGGCAGGTGGTTTTATTTCGGGTGTAAATTTTATAAGTAACCGAAAAGAAATTTTTCAGAAAATAAATTATTTGCCTTTTGCTGGAAACTATAATAGCCTGGATCACACTTCTGTTGTGGGTTTATGCACCGATGAGAATGATAAAATTTGGATTGCGAACGTATTTGGAGGCGTTGCCCTCTACGACCGTGAAAATAAAATTAAAAGTGTCAGAAATATTTCCGGTTCGCAAATGCCGCTTCATGCACGTTCGGTTTGTATGGATAAGCAAAACAATTTGTGGATTGGCACTACAGATGGTAAATTGTATCGACTGAACAAAAAATCGCAGCAATTAAGTAACATACCTTTAACTCCAGTCTCAAACACTTCGTTATTTTATCTTTTTTGCGATTCGAAAAATCGTATTTGGATAGGAACAGATGGCGGTATTTATATTTTTGATATTGTAACTTCGCAAATCAGACATTATTCAACGGATAATTCGGAATTAAATGATAATAATATCAGAACTTTTTGTGAAGATAATAAAGGTAATTTTTGGGTTGGTTCTCTTATTGGAGCTTTGCAGGTATTTGACGAAAACTTTAAACTGATAAATGACATAGGCAGAAATTTTGATTTTTACGCAGTAAATCATGTTTACAGGGATTCAAAAAACCGTATGTGGATTGCAACCCAAAACGATTTATTTATGTTTACGTCGGCCGATGCTAAAGTTTATAAGCGTTATGGAAAAAATGATGGATTCGCGGAAAATAATTTTTCAGCTATTGCAGAAGGTAAAAATTCCGATGAATTCTGGGTTAGCTCTATCAATGGAATCAGCAAAATCAATATAGATAAAAATAAGGTTTTGAATTACTTTATTTCAGATGGAATTGCTACGGGCGATTTTGAAAAAAGTACAGTAGCAAAAACAAAAACAGGTGATATATATTTTGGAGGTCAGCATGGTGTTACTTTTTTCAATCAGCATTCAACCGATGGAGATATTGCTTTTCTAAAGCCTCAGATTACTTCATTAATGGTGGTGGATAAATCGAAGGAATTTATTACCGATTTTCACAATATACCTTTTCAGGATGAAACCGAGCTTAATCATACCCAAAATTCTATTCAGATTAATTTCAATGTACTTGATTATTCGTTAAACAATAAAGTGGAATTTATGTATCAGATGTCGGGTCTTGACGATAGCTGGTATTTTATTGGAAAGGAAAAACAGCTGACATTCCGCAATTTACGTCACGGCAAATATGTTTTCAGCCTTAAAGCGCGTATTCAAAATAAAGACTGGACAGATCAGGAAACTAAAATAACGATTATTATACATCCGCCATTTTGGTTAACCTGGTGGGCTAAATTAATTTATTTCGCATTAGCTATTCTACTTATAATTTCTATTGTAAGATTTTACAAAAACAGGTTGAAATTGGAAAATTCCCTGATTTTGGAAAAAAGAAATCATGAGCAGGAACAAGCGCTGAACGAAGAGAAAATGCGTTTCTTTACCAATATCGCTCATGAACTGCGTACACCCATGACGCTGATAATTGGACCATTGGAAGATATTGTGGCTGATAAAAGCTTAGATCAAAAATTATCGAAAAAACTAAATTCCATTCACAGAGTTGCCAACCGATTACTTGATTTGGTTAATCAGATTCTCGAATTCCGCAAAACCGAAACCAATAACCGTATTCTGAAAGTGAAAAAAGCTAATTTAATTTCGCATATTTATGAAATTGGTTTGCGTTACAAGGAACTTTATCTCAAAAAAAACATCGATTTCAGAATATTATTACCTCAAAATGCCATAGAAATGTATTTCGATCAGGAAATAATTTCGCTGATTTTGGATAATTTGTTGACAAATGCATTCAAATATACCAACGAAGGGAAAATTGAGCTGAACGTCAGGGAAACAGTAGAATCGAATGTTGAATATGTAGAAGTGAGCGTACGCGACACCGGTGTAGGTATTTCAGAGGAAGATTTGCAAAAGGTTTTCCATCGTTATTATCAGGCAAAAAACCGTCCGAATCAGGTTACCGGAACAGGAATCGGGTTATCGCTTGTTAAAAATCTGGTTGATTTGCACGAAGCTGAAATTTCGGTCAAGTCTGAAATTAAAAAAGGTACAACATTCACAGTTAAGTTTTTACGCAACAATAGTTATCCGGATGCTATTCATTTGGAAAATACCGATAAAATTGCCGATGATTATCATGAGCCTGAAACGGATCAAAAACCACTTGTATTGGTTGTAGAAGATAATGAAGATATTGTGGAATATATTTGCGATTGTTTGGAAGAAAGTTATGATTTGCTGACAGCCATTAACGGGAAAGCCGGTTACGATTTAGCTTGTGAAAAAACACCTGACATTATTATTAGCGATATTATGATGCCTGTAATGGATGGTATGGAATTTTGCAGGAATATAAAGCAAAACATACTCACATCGCATATTCCTGTTATTCTGCTAACTGCAAAAACATCCGTGCAGGATAAAGCCGATGGTTACGATGCCGGAGCAGATTCATACATGACCAAACCATTCAGCGGAAATCTGCTGAAAAGTCGGGTGAAAAACCTGATGCAAACCCGCCCGAAATTGAATGAAGCCGCCACAGCTTTCAAAAACAAGAAACAGCTTTTGCACGATTCAGCCAGTCAGCTCGACAAGGATTTCATCGAAAAAGTTACAAATATCATCGAAACACATATTGAACTCGAAGACCTTAGTGTTTCACAAATTGCTTCGATGATGAACATGAGTCACTCCTCACTATATCGTAAAATTAAAGCGCTTACCGACCTTACAACCAATGAATTTATCCGCAAAGTGCGCATGAAATTAGCCGAGCAACTTCTGTTAACAGGAAAATATACCATCAACGAAATTATGTACCGTGTAGGAATGAACAGCGCCGGACATTTCCGTCAAAGTTTTAAAGATGAATTTGGAGTAACTCCTACTGAATATTTGCAGAAATTAAAGGAATAAATTTTATAAATTGCTTCTGATAGTTAAGAAATTCTTCATAAATAAAAGAACAGAACAGTAAAAATAGAGGATGTCTCAAAATCAAAGAAAACGCAAATTACGCAAATAAACGCAAATTAATAGAAATTGTAATTGATTCTAATTCTGATATTTACAAAAATGCAAAATAATGATATTTTTGAAGATTTGTGTAATTTGCGTTCAAAAAACTCTTTTGATACATCCTCAATCAATAAAATCGAAAATATTTTATCTCACTATCTCTCCACTTACATTTTCAATGCTTACATTTTCGTAGTTTTCGAGTTTTACAGCAGTACCTGATTCTGCAATAATATCAATATTTTTCAATACAATATTTTTGCTTTCTTTGATTTCTACACCAATTTTTGCAGTAATTTTTGCATTTTCCACATGAATTCCTTCGATAGGATTTTCGGGCAAACCGTTGAAATACATCGCACGTCGGGCATTGCTACAGCGGATATTTTTCACGTGAATGTTCCTGAAAGTTGGTGTAGTTTCGTCCACAGGTGGCAATTCACGTTTTATAGTTGATTCCATGTTTGCTTCGAGTACTTCTACTGCCGATTTATTCATATAATACAAATCGAAAAGCAGCGCTTCGGTAGCAATATCATACATTCCAATGTTTTCGATATAAATGTTTTCAACTGTTCCTCCGCGTCCGCGACGGCTTTTAAAGCGCAAACCAACATCGGTGCCTAAAAACTGGCAATTGCTCACTTTTACATTCCGCACACCACCAGACATTTCGCTGCCCACTACAAATCCGCCATGTCCTTTAAATACTGAGCAGTTGTTCACAATCAGGTTTTCGCATGGTTTTCCACGCCGTCTGCCATCGTCATCTTTACCGCTTTTAATGCAGATGCCATCGTCGCCCACATCGAACGAAGAATTAATTACAAGTGAATTTTTGCAGGATTCCAAATCCAAACCATCGCCATTTGCCGAAAAACTCGGATTACGAACTGTTACGCCATCAATAATTACGTTTTCGCACATTAGCGGATGTAAATTCCACGCGGGTGAGTTCTGAAAAATCACACCTTCGAGCAGCAGATTTTTGCAGTTGATAAAACTTACCATAACAGGACGTAGAAAATCGCGAATTTCCAACCATTCTTCATCTGTTTTAAGGTTGCGGGGCACGTTCATATCGGCTATACTATCGCCTTTTACATAAGATGCCGATGGCATCCAGTAATCATCGCGTTTGAATGCGCCACCACGCGCTACAATCTGTTTCCATTGCCTTTCAGTAACTTTTTCTTTTTTTACCGGACGCCAGTATTGACCATTGCCATCAATCGCCCCTTTTCCGGTAATGGCTACATTTTCAAGATTGCGTCCCGAAATCGGAGACTGACAACGTTTGGTGTCCAATCCTTCGAATGATGTTTCAACAATCGGATACAAATTCTTATCGGGCGAGAAAAGAATAATAGCACCAGCGTCAAGATGAAGATTAATATTGCTTTTAAATACAATGGGTCCTGTAAACCAAACTCCCAGAGGTACATTTACGGTTCCACCACCTTTAGCAGTCACTGCATCAATTGCTTTTGCAAAAGCTTCAGTACAAAGGTCTTTACCATTTCCCACAGCACCAAAGTCGGTTATCGAAACTGTATATTTCGGAAATTTCGGAGCATGCACACGCGGCATGTCAAACGGAAGATCTTTATAAAGATATTCATATTTGTAGTTTTTGTTTCCAACTGCATTACACGATGTAAATGCTGAAAATAGAAAAATTAAAAATATTAAAGCAAAATTTTTGATCTGAGATTTAAAAACCATTTTGTTCATTTTTATTGAGAATTGAAATTATTATTTCTGAATTTTTTGTTCATATTTTTTTGCAAAAGTCGGCAATTTTAAATTGAAAATCTTATAAATAAAAATCTTAAAGAATTAATAATGTAATAAATATATGAAAGTCATCAAGTTATATGTTTTGGGATAAGTCTTCAATCCAGAAGCGATGAGACAAATCTTCAATCCCGACAATTTCAGAGATTTTTTTACACATAACCGTTTGATAAAATAAATATTTAACTAATTGAATATTAAT
>CAYONE010000115.1:0-11049 GCA_964405245.1 uncultured Paludibacter sp. | reverse complement strand
ATTATAATGTCAAAGAACTCTTATATGTAATAAATAGAACTTAACAGCCCTGCGACTGGCCGGTATCTATCAAACCTGCATTGTCTGTGTGCTACACTTTATCCCGAATGGGTTAAAGCTCCGCGGTCATTTAGGTTCTGAACTTCAGCGCAAATCTGCCGGCATACTTTCCATTGAAAAAGATGATGCACCCGGAGTTTCTGTTGTGAAAGTGCTGAAAGTACGTGATGGTAGTCCTTTGGATGTGCCACTCATTCAATTTGCATGGGATAAAAAAGAAGAAATGCATGTTTATATAGGCGAGAAAACCAAGGAAGAAAAAGAAAAGCGCAAAGAAAACGAACTCACTTCAGCCGCCAAAACACTATTCGCCCAGAAGCGGCATTACACTTATCAGGAACTAACCGATAAATTGCAGGAGTATCTCGACGTAAAAGAACGCACAGCCAAAGGCTATATCAAATTCATGCGAGAAAAAGACATTATCCTCAAAGACCCCTCGAAAACAAACTATTTTATGATTGGGCATGGATAATTCTCTTGTCGCTTGCGGTTTATTGCTTGCTGCTTACCCCGAAGGGGTTTTATGTGAGTAACCCCCAGCGAGCTTTGCGATACTGGGGGATGAAATGCACACTCTCACATCAACCCCGGACGGGGTTGAACAACCATTTTTGACAAATAAAATAAAAAATCAGAGGAATTTCTTGCAATATATACCGAAAAACGGTATATTTGGCGAAAAATTACTTCAATGAGTAAGCAAGAAGAAATCACGTTAAGTCAATGGATAGAAAATCTACAATCACGTGGAAAATATGCTTTTTCATTAGATTTACTTGCCAGGGAACTTCCGGCTTATACCGAAATTGCTGCAAGGAGTGCTTTAAATAGATTAACGGCCAAAGGAAGAATTATTTCCATATATAAACGTTATTTTCTAATAATTCCCCCTCAATATCTATCCAAAGGAATATTGCCTCCTGCATTGTTCTTAGATGGTTTGATGAAATATCTGGAACGGCCATATTATCTTGCATTACTAAATGCTGCTGGGTTCTATGGTGCATCCCACCAGCAACCGCAGGAATTTTTTGTTGTAACAAATTTACCTGTTTTGCGGATAGCTCAAAAAAAAGGCGTGAAGATAAATTTTCTGAGTAAAAAAACAATTCCGGAAACGCTTTTGGAATCAAAGAAAACGGAAACAGGCTATCTTAAAGTGTCCAATCCTGCACTTACTGCTTGTGATTTAATACTATATGAAAAACGGGTAGGAGGAATTAACAGAGTATCAACCGTTTTGAATGAATTGGCTGAAGCAATTAAACCGGAGATGTTTAATGACAATCTTTTTGAATATGTTCCTATTGCAACTTTGCAACGGCTGGGATACATTCTTGAAAAGGTGTTGGAATATGATTCTTTAGCAAATGCTTTATATGAAATTTTTAAACAAAGAGATATAACCTTATTTCGTACGCCATTAAAAGCTTCATCGCCTGAAGTTGGATTTCCCTTGGACGAGAGATGGAAAATAATTGTGAATACTGAAATTGAAATTGATGAATAATCCAATCCCAAATTAAAACTTAATAATGATACCACAAGCATATATTACTGAATGGGCACATAATGTACCATGGCAAACAAACGAACAGGTAGAACAAGACTTGGTGATTTGCCGGGCATTAACGGAAATCTTTAAGGATAAATTTCTGGCGAACCATTTGGCCTTTCGAGGTGGAACAGCATTACACAAGCTGTATCTTTCGCCTCAACCCAGATATTCGGAAGATATCGATTTGGTTCAGATTACAGCAGAACCTATAAAAGAAACGATTGATCGAATCAGAGATATATTGTCTTTTTTAGGCAAACCTGTTGTGAAACAAAAAGCCAACAACAATACCTTGGTTTTTCGCTTTGAGTCGGAAATTGCACCGGTAATGCCTCTGCGATTGAAAGTAGAAACAAATTGCCGCGAGCATTTCAGCGTATTAGGTATTACAAAATTTCCTTTCTCAGTAGAGAGCCAATGGTATAGCGATAGTTGTGAAATCACAACTTATCAATTGGAAGAATTGTTGGGCACCAAACTCCGGGCACTTTATCAACGGCGCAAAGGACGTGACCTGTTCGACTTATACACAGCCATAACCCAAAGGGATTTGAATTTTGATCAAATACTGGCTTGTTATCGTGAATACATGAATTTTGTGGTTGGCAGCAATGCTCCTACACAAAAAGAATTCTTGCTGAATATGGAAGAAAAAATGGTTGATACGGAATTTTTGGGTGACATAACTGGGTTGCTCAGGAGAGACTCAAATGATACTTATGATCCTCAGGAAGAGTTTGAGATTATTAGAGTCAGTCTTTTGGAGAAAATATAATTATAAGGATTACACAGAAAGAGTGATTATTCAAGCATTTCAAGATATATAAATGGAGAATAAAGAAACGACATAAAATTTACCTGATAGTTGGATTTGGACTACACTAGGCGAAATAGGGATAGTCACTAGTGGTGGTACTCCATCATCTCGACAACCTGATTTCTGGGGTGGTGATATTGCTTGGATAACTCCAGCTGATTTATCAAACTATAAAAACAAATACATTGAACAAGGACAACGGAGTATTACTAAAGTTGGATTAGATAATTCATCAGCAAAACTTCTGCCTAAAGGAACTGTATTATTTTCTTCACGAGCACCAATTGGATATACAGTAATAGCTAAAAACGAAATTGCCACAAATCAAGGATTTAAAAATCTAATTCTTACAAAATCGGGATACCCCGATTTTGTTTATTATTTCTTACTAGCTTCAAAGCAATTAGCTGAAAGTTATGCAAGTGGAACAACTTTTTTGGAATTATCTGCAATAAAGTTCAGTCAAATACCATTTCCTCTTCCACCCCTTGTAGAACAATATCGTATTGTAGATAAAATAGAAGAATTATTCAGTGAATTAGATAAAGCGCAAGAGAATCTTCTAAATGCTCAAAAGCAACTTGAAATTTATAGACAAGTAGTTTTAAAAGATGCTTTTAGCGATAAAAAACAAATAAACAACACATTTAAATTTGAAAAAATTGAGGACTTAACTACAAAAATTGTTGATGGTACTCATCATAAACCAGAATATACGAATCAGGGTATTTATTTTATTTCAGTGAAAGATATTAAAAATAGAGAATTGATTTTTCTAACTCAAAATTTATTTCTGAAAGTGCACATGAAAATTTAATTAAAAGATGCCACCCTGAAAAGGGAGATGTTTTGTTGACGAAAAGTGGCACAATAGGACGGTTGGCGATTGTTCCAGACAATGTTAAATTCAGTTTATTTGTTAGCGTAGCTCTTTTAAAGCCCCAAAATGAGGTTATATATAACAAATACTTAATGTATTCAATCGAAAATTACATCAATAATATAGATATTAAAACAGAAATTAAAGGTGGTGTACTCAAAAATTTTCATCTTGAAGATATTAGAGAAACAAAGATTCCTGTATGTAAAATTGACATACAAAAACAAATAGTCCAGGAAATTGAATATCATTTTACTTTAATCGATAATCTAGAAAAAATAATTGAAGAAAATTTAAAAAGAACTGAAATTTTCAGGCAAATTATATTACAAAAAGCGTTTTCAGGCAATTTAGTTCCACAGAATGAAAACGATATACCTGCAAATTCTCTTTTACAGAGAATTTCAGATGAGAAAATGTTTTATCAAATTCAACAAAAGGAAATCGCAAAAAATAAACCTCGAAAATTAGTTTTTATGGAATCAAAGAAAACGATTAAGGAAATATTGGAAGAAGCAACCGAGCCTATGGAAGCAAAAGACATTTGGCAGAAGTCAGTACATAAAGACGATATTGAAAGATTTTATGAAGAGTTAAAACAATTATCTGCTAACATTGAAGAAATCCGTGAAGGTAAAATCTCAAAATTATCATTAAAAAAATGAGAATAGATAAAGTATATATTGAAGATTTCAAAAACCTAAAACAATTTTCAATTGATTTAGATGAAAATGAAATGAAAACAGTATTGTTAGGTCAAAATGCTGTTGGGAAATCAAATTTTATGGAAGCTCTAATTCTCATTTTTAAGTTTCTTGATTTAAGTAATGAAACTAAGAGAGAGCCTACGCCTTTTGAATACTATATCAAGTATCAGAAAGGAGAATATTATATAGAAATCAGTTATAAAAAAGGTACATATACAATATTTGTAAATAACGAAAAGATAAAAAGCTTGAAATCTTTTTTTTCAAAAGAAGGTAAAGAAATGTACCAACCCAAATATGTTTTCACATACTATTCCGGTTTAAGCAATAAACTAAAAGAACATTTCTGGAAGCATCAGTATAATTTTTACAAAAAAATTACTAGTGATGATTTTGTTGAAGATGAATTGGATTCATTAAGAAAGTTATTTTATGTCCAGTTAGTTCACTCGTATTTTGTACTTCTTGCATATTTCACTCATGAAGAAGAGGAAAGCGTAAAATTTTTAAAAGAAGTTTTAGATATTGAAGATATTGAGTCAATACTTTTTATACTTAAGATGCCGGATTGGGCGAAGTATAAAGATCCAAATGACATATTTTGGACTGCTAAAGGTTTGGTACGCCCATTTTTAGAAAAATTATGGACTTTATCCATAGCTCCAATTTATCATCATAAAGATGTACAAACAGATTTTGATCATTATGATCCACAAGACCAATTATACCTATATCTTAGAGGTAAAGATGAATTAAAAGAGCTTGCAAGCATTTACACCAGTAATACTGCTTTATTTAAAGCCTTGGAAAGCACTTATATATCAAAATTAATTTCGGAAGTTAAGATTAAAGTTAGAAAAGAAATTGACGGCGAAATTTCTTTTAAAGAGTTAAGTGAAGGGGAACAACAATTATTAACTGTCTTAGGATTGCTCAAATTTACAAAAGATGAAGATTCTTTAATTTTATTGGACGAGCCAGATACTCATTTAAATCCATTATGGAAATGGCAATACTTGGAATTCCTTGACAATGTTGTCAAAAGACATGAGACTACTCAAATAATAATTAACACACACGACCCATTGGTAATTGGCAGTTTGAAGAAAGAGGAAGTTCGCATATTTAGAAGAGATACTGTTTCGGGTAAAACAAAAGTTGAAGCCCCATTGATAAGTCCAAGAGAAATGAGTATTCAAAAAGTTCTCACTAGTGATTTGTTTGGATTACCTTCAATTATGAACAAAGAGTTTGAAGATAAATTGAATGAAAAAAGATATTTACAAGCAAAAATGACTACCAATGAAATATCAGAAGATGAAATTGAAAAATATGAGAAACTAAAATCATATTTAGATGAAATTGGATTTTATGAAACCACTTCTGATAGTCGTTATAACCTGTTCCTGAAATTAACAAATCGGAAAAAAGAATTTGCATATCGTTCCTTTACAAATATAGAAATGGAGGAATTAGATAAAATTGCAAAAGAGGTGCTATCTGAAATAAACGGTGAGGAGCAGGTAATATGAGATATATCGACATCGAATTAATAAGAAATAAAGCAAAAAAAATAAAATTGAGTGATGTGAATAAGAAGCATCTAGAAGATATTTTATTTACTGATGAAAAAACTGGAGAAAAGTATCTGTCTTGGGAAGATATTGAAGCAAAACATCTATCTATAATTAAAGAATTAGATTCTGAAGAAAGGAAAAAATATATTTCAAGTCATTCAGATTGGAATATCTTACAAAAAATTATGATTGAAGAGTTTGGCTATAAGTGCTGGTATTCGGAAGCCCCTATAGGAAATGGTGAATTCGAAATTGATCATTATAGGCCCAAAAATAGAGCTAGGCAGGATGACGAAAAGGGAATTGTAAATAAACCAAATGGCTATTGGTGGTTGGCATACAATCTTGATAATTATCGGTTATCAGGCACACTCGCAAATATACGTAGAAGAGATAGACTTAAAGATAATTCAGAAGTTGGTGGAAAGGGAGACTTGTTTCCGTTAGATTTAAATGAAGGGGTAATTGCAACTGATGAAGGTTCTATTTTCAATGAAAGACCTTTGCTGCTTGATCCAATAGTAGCAAGTGATGTTGGATTGTTGTCATTTGATGAAGATGGTAGTGTTTTCCCAAATCCAGTAATAGACGATGAGATTGATAGTAGAAGAGCTGAGATTTCAATTAAATTATATCATTTAGATCTTGATCAATTAGAAACCCAACGTCAGCAAGTTTGGCAAGAATGTAGTCGCGTGATAGAAAAAGCTTACTTATTTTATAGTAACTCTAATTCTCGTGAAGCAAGAAAACTTGCATTTAGTAATTGTGTGGAAACAATCTCAAAGAAAACAAATCTTAAAGCTGAATTTTCGTCTGTTGCAAAAGTGTGTTTAAATTTATATAAAAAAAGAAGAGGATATAGTGAAGTTTTAGATCTTTTAAATTTATAGTCATGTCAACAAATACATTAGTAGCAAAAATTTGGTCGTTTTGCGACACATTACGAGACGACGGAGTAACCTATGGGGATTATATTGAACAAATAACTTATCTGTTATTTTTAAAAATGGCTGATGAATACGAAAAGAATCCGAATTACTCAAACTATAATATTCCCCAGGATTATAAATGGGAAACATTTTTAGAGCCAAATATCAGCACTAAAGAATTGCCTTTTCATTATTATGCGGCGTTGACTGCTTTAGCTGAATCTGGAGGAGGAATGCTTTCAAAGATATATGAGAAAGCTCAAAACAAAATATCGGATCCAAGTAAACTTAGAAAACTCATAGATCTAATCAACAGTGAAACATGGATAACTGACACTACAGATATTAAAGGAGATATTTATGAATCATTGTTACAAAAAAATGCTGAGAGCAGTGGGGCTGGTCAATACTTTACTCCTAGAGCTGTCATCGAGGCTATTGTGGCTTGTGTAAATCCAAAGCCGAATGAAACTGTAGCAGATCCATCATGTGGTACAGGTGGATTTTTCCTTGGCGCGCTAAATCATATAAAAAGTAATTATAGTCTAAACAAAGCTGAACAAGAATTTTTGAAGTTCCACACCTTCAGGGGTTGGGAAATTGTTCCGGAAACAGCTCGACTTTGTTTAATGAATCTTTTTTTACATGGTATTGGCGATTTAAGAAGCACTCCAGAAATCAAAGTAACTGATAGTTTAAAAGATAACTTTGAAAAAGTGAATATTGTTTTGGCAAATCCGCCATTCGGCAAAAGTAGTAGTGACATACCTACAATTGACGAAAAGCAAGATAAAAAAGATGGTTACTTTCTTCGAAAAGACTTTTGGGCTACAACAAGCAATAAACAATTGGCATTCTTACAGCATATTGTATCTATGCTCAAAGATGGAGGACGTGCAGCTGTTGTTTTACCAGACAATGTATTATTTGAAGGTGGTTCAGGTGAAGTAATCCGCAAAAAATTATTAGAAGAGTGTAATCTACATACAATACTTCGACTTCCAACAGGAATTTTTTATGCTCAGGGTGTAAAATCTAATGTTTTATTCTTTGATAAGACAAAAAGAAATCCTACAAAAGAAGTTTGGATTTATGATTATCGTACCAATGTTCATCATACATTAAAAACCAAACAATTAAAGATTGGGCATTTAGCCGAATTTATTACTTTATACAATAACAATGATTTAACTAGCAGGAAGGAAAATTGGAATCTTGAAAATGGTCGCTGGCGTAAATATACGATTGAAGAAATTCTAGTGCGAGATAAAACGAATTTAGATATTTTCTGGATAAAGGACGATTCTTTAATTGATTTAGAAAATTTGCCTGATGCCGAAACACTTATAGATACAATTATTGAAAATATTGAAAGTGCTTTAGTTAGTTTCAAAACGATTAAAGAAAACCTTATAATATGGCAAGCAATCAATTTACATGGATAGAAACTTATGGAGAAATAACTACATGGTTATTATCGCATAAGAATAATCAAAAGTTTCTGATAAATATTTTAAAATCTATTGGTATAGATGGATTTAGAGATTTTAGAGAAGGTTCGGCCAAATCAATTGAAGAGTTTGAGCTGGATGAAATCGATCCATTTTCTTTCTTTTGCTATCTTAATAAGTACAAACTTGATTCTAACAGAGTTGATTTACTTCAGAAGTTATATAAATTACTTAATCTAAAATGTGTATTTCCAACTGATGTTTTGGGATTACCTACTTCAAACCCATTAAAAGTTAGACTGTTCCCTTTTAAATATTTGAGAACAAATAATGAAATTGACAATTTATGGAAACTGTTTGAGCAGGCGATTATGCAAAATATTGATAACACTCTTTTTGAAACAGTTCTAAAGATTAAAGGTGTAGGAAAGGGTAAACTAAGTATTTCTTTGTTTTACGTGAATCCTGAGGTATATTTATCTTTAGATTCAAGATCTATCAGTTATCTCTATAATTTAAAAATAAAGCCATTTGATTATAATACCTTAGGAGAATATTTAACTGTGTGCAATAGGGTTATAAGTACTTGTGGCAAAAAACCGTATCAGATTTCTTTAGACGCATGGAATTCTAAAAGCGATAGAAATCATTCTCTCAACGAAGAAATGAGTTCAAAAATAGGTAGTATAAGAACGCTTATTGATATTCTGGATAAACAAGATAATGATTTTGAAGAGAATGTATCGATATTTTACAGAGGTCATTCGAATAGTACCTTTAAATTAGAACCATCTATTTATAGAAATCATGATTTAATAAAAAATGAAGATAAGCTTTTTAAAGAAATGATTGCTCGAAGCCCAAATGATTTTAAAGAATGTAATACGACATTTGAGAAGCTCGTTAAGATGCAACATTATTCTTTACCAACTCGATTATTAGATATTACATCAAATCCACTGGTTGCTCTATTTTTTGCATGTAGTGATGAAAAGCAACAAAGTGAAGATGGCCGTTTATTTAGATTCGAGATTAAAGACGATGATATCAAATATTATGATGGAGATACAATTAGTGTGGTCGCTAATATTTCGAGAAGACCTCATAAATTTACAATAAAAGAAATTAAAAGTCTAAGAAATTCAACATTTAACAATAAAGAGGAAATACATTATTTACTTCATGAAATTCGTTCGGAAAAGCCTCATTTTTCACCCGTAATTGACTCAAAACACTTGGAAATGGTATTTTGTGTTAGACCTAAATTAGATAATCCAAGAATAATTCGACAAGAAGGAGCTTTTTTTATTTTTGGTATTGATGATGATAAATCAAAGTGTGCAAAATTTGAATTTCAGTATAAATCATTTATTATAAATAAGTCTGAAAAAGCTAAAATTCTCAAACAACTTGATATTCTAGGAATAAATGAATCTACTCTATTTCCTGAAATTGAGCATGTTGCAAAGCATTTAAAAGACAAATATTTTTAATTTAAGAGAGAGCGGTCAGGCTTTGCCTGGACGTTTATTACGGGCAGCTTCGCAGGGCAAAATTCCCAGCCCCAAAAAATCCTCACCATTCGTTCCTCATGGCTTGCACAGTCTTTTTTGGGACTTCCGCACAATCAACCCTGCTGTTGTTTTTTTCTGTCACACTTTTTGCAATCCTCGCACATTTGGCACATTGCTTTTTCTCGTTCCTCAAAAAAATCAATAAGCCAATCCACATACAGGCAAAAAAGACGTTTGCACTCCAACCGCCACCACCGTGCTGCACTAGCGCCAGAAAAAAACAACTCGAAGCTAAGTTACATAACAAGTAGTTATAGTACTTTTTTCACCAAATAGGCTCACTACGTTCGGAAGATAAACCTCTGAAAAAAAATCCTATAACCTAATTATGTAAAATAGCCGCACAAGAGCAATGCATTTGCCCCGCTTCGCTGCCCGAATACCCAATCGCCCGAATAGGCAGAATGGAAAGTATCTACACCTAACCGGTGCGTTGTTCAGGCTTCGCCAATCCGAAAATAAAGCCCCGAAAACCACTTGTGTTTTTTATTGAAGGTATATTTCGGGCAGCAATTAAAAAACACAAAAGGTTTTCAAAAATGGAGGCAGTTGCCAAGCTACTTTACAAGCAGCTTGTAAGTTGTTTAGCACTTCGTGCAATAACCACAGAATTCCCCTCCACCCATTAGCGGTAGCAGCTTTGTAAATATATAGTTATTGTTTATTCAAGTGCTTGCAGCAGGTTGCATTCATTCCCTCCTTATCATTCGGGGGAGACAGTTCGTACCTCACCGTCATCCACCCTCGTTTCAGTCCTTCATTCCATTACACCAGCTTCAGCACCCCACTGCAAAAGTAAAAACCAGCCTCGCCAAACGGTCTGTTTTTTACCCATGCACTTCTCCATACTTTCCAATGGTATATTTACTTTAGCAGCGTCGGGTTTACCCCAAAATTTACACAATATTTCCCCACCGCCCTTTAGTAGTTGCAGAAAAATAAAAATAGTTTTGATTATATCTTGTGCTTGCGGTATATGCGTTTCATTCTCGCTTCATTACATACCGGGAACAGCATTCGTTCCTCATACTGACTCCCGATACTACATACCACTTTCATTACAAACATACACCTCAGCACCGCACAGCTTTAGGGAAATACTCATTTCCATTCCGCAGGCTACATACATTCCGTTTTCCCACAAACTCTTTTCCACGCATTTCCAGCGGTATTTTTATTTTCTGCGACGAGTTTACCCCAAAAGAACAAATCTTTTTTTTAATTTTTTTTTAATCGACAATTTCCAGCGTCTTCATTGTCCTCAAAGTCAACTAAAAACCAATGATAATAAGGATTTTTTGAGTTGAGAATAATGAACGACAAAAAAAATGTTCACAAAGATAACAGCACTAAAATAAGTCTGTAAAGGTCGGGCACTTCGTGTTTTTGCCATAATATCCACTCCGCCCGTTGGTAGGGTAGTATTCCGACAACAAACCTTGACAGCCTTAACGCTCCATTTCCTGTCGCGGTTTCATGCAGTAAGTGGT
>CAYONE010000114.1:0-11331 GCA_964405245.1 uncultured Paludibacter sp. | reverse complement strand
GAGCATCTGCCTTACAAGCAGAGGGTCGGCGGTTCGAATCCGTCAACGCCCACTTAAAACAAAAAAGATTGTACAATTTGTGCAGTCTTTTTTTTATTTATACAAACATGGCTTTCGTTTCTATTGTTTACTCAGAAAAAGCTGATATTTATTATGTTGGGTCAACCAATAACATTAATAACCGCTTAATTCGTCATAATTCAGGAAGAAGCAATTATACCAAATGTGGCATACCATGGAAAGTTGTTTATCAATAAGAATATGAAACAAAATATAGCGAATATCGGGCAGAAATGTATATAAAATCTCAAAAAAGCAGAGATTAAATTGAGAAACATATTAGACTTGATAACGTTAAGCACTATTGGTTCAGAGCATTCCGATACAAATCGGAAGGGTCGGCGGTTCGAATCCGTCAACGCCCACTTAAAACAAAAAAGATTGTACAATTTGTGCAGTCTTTTTTTATTCAAACTCCACCACCGTTATACCTGCACCGCCAAACTGAACGTGTTCGTCTCTGAATCTTTTTACATCTCTAATAGTTGTCAAATATTGACGAATTAATTGTCGGAGCGCGCCCGTTCCTGTTCCGTGTAAAATACGGACAGAACCCACTCCTACCATTACGGCATCATCAATAAAATAAGTTACTGCCTGCAAAGCTTCATCGCCCCGCATTCCGCGAACGTCAATTTCTGATTTAAAAGTCAATTTACGTTGGCGTACATCATCGCCGGTTTTTTCAACAATCCTTTCGTAACGATGTTTTTCTTTTTTCAGCTGATTATTGCTAACCAATTCAAGTTTGGAAATTTTCACCGTAGATTTCATCTGTCCAAACGCCACAACAGCGTTTTTATCCTGAATTTCCAGAATAACTCCGTTAGCAGTTTGATCCTTTATACGAACAAGAGAACCCACGTCAAACTCCACGCCAACTCTCCCCAATTGGGAGGAAGATTGCAGTTTTTCGGTAGTTTTCTTTTTCGAAACAGGATTCATTAAGTCCCCTTGAGGGGGATTTAGGGGGCTTTTAAATGCCTCAAATTCTTTTCTGATTACTTTTGTTTTTTCCTTTTCAGCCTGCGCTTCCTTTATTTGACGAATAGTATTTTCAATTTTCGCATTTGTTTCGCTAAGTAGTTGCTGAGCTTCCTGCTTGGCTTTTAGAGTAATTTCTTTACGCAGTTTGTCTATCGAAGACATTTCCGTCTCATATTTTGTCAGCGTTTCTTCCAGTTTCTTTTCTTTCAGTCGGATATCCCTGCGTTTATTTTCCCAATAGCGTTTATCGCGAGAAATATCCTGTAAATGTTTATCGTAATCCATGCGGTCCGTTCCAACCTTTTCGGCGGCTTCAGCAATTAAATCTTCGGGCAGCCCTATTTTCCTTGCAATTTCTACGGCGAACGAACTTCCGGGATTGCCAATACTCAATTGAAATAACGGCTGCAAATGCTGTCTATCATACAACATAGCACCATTTACCACGCCTTCGGTGGCATCGGCATACAATTTCAGGTTTGTGTAGTGCGTTGTAATTACGCCATAAGTTTTGTTCCTGTTGAAACGTTCCAAAGTAGCTTCAGCTATTGCTCCTCCAATCATAGGTTCGGTGCCTGTACCAAATTCATCAATCAGCAAAAGGGTCTTTGCATTGCTATAGCGTATAAAATACTTCATATTCAGCAAATGCGAGCTATATGTTGAAAGGTCGTTTTCTATGGATTGTTCATCGCCAATATCAATAAACAACCGCTCGAAAATTCCTGCTCTGCTATTATCGTGAAGCGGAATTAACAAACCGCATTGCAACATATATTGCAGCAAAACCACTGTTTTCAGACAAACGGATTTTCCTCCGGCATTTGGTCCGGAAATCAACAAAATACGCTGATTTTCATTCAGTATAATATCAAGCGGAACAACCTCTTTTTTTTGTTTTTTCAGCGATAAAAACAATAATGGATGTTTGGCTTTGTACCATTCGAGTTGGCAAACCTTATCTACGCGGGGTTTTATAGCGTTAATTTCTAAAGCAAAAAACGCTTTGGCTCGCAAAAAATCAATCACACCTAAAAAATATTGCGAAGCCGTAATTTCATCGGAGTAAGGGCGAATAAAATTGGTAAATTCCACCAAAATTCGTATCACTTCCCTCCGCTCCTCACCTTCAAGCTCACGAATACGGTTATTAGCCTCAACCACTTGTTGGGGTTCAATAAATACGGTTTTCCCGGTGGCAGATTCATCGTGAACGATACCGCTGATTTTTCGTTTGAAGGCAGGAGAAACAGGAATTACCAATCTTCCTTCACGTATTGTTGGAGCAACATCCTTTTCGACATAACCATCGGCTTGCGCTTGCCGCAAAATAGCATTTAAAGTACGAGAAACCGAACTTTCAGTTTGATGAATATCGTGTCGGATGCGCGCCAGTTCATGTGAAGCGTTATCTTTTATTTTCCCGAATTTATTCAGAATGGAATCAATCTTCTTTGTTATTAACGGAAAAGTTTCAGTTCCGGGCAAAAGTTCAGTAAGGTGCGGATATGGGTTGTCATCCTTTTTGGTAAGAAACGCAACTAACTTTCTTACTGCTTCCAAAGCCCGCCATAATCCAAAGACTTCAGTTTCGTCGAGAAAAAGTCCCTCAACACGTACACGCGACAAAGCATGGCGAATGTCATAAAAATCGCCTACAGGCAATTCATCTCCTTCCGAGCTAATCACCTTCAGCATCTCATCGGTCTGACTCAGCAATTTTACTATAAGTTCAAAATCCGATGAAAATTGTATGTTTTCCACCTGCTCCGCTCCTAAAGCGCTGATACATTTTTCTTTCAGCAACCGGCGAATGGTGGTAAAATCAGTTTTTAGTTCGAAATGTTCAGGATATAACATATTGAAAACCCATTAAAAACACAATTTAAAAACTATTTCATCAACAACTATTTGATTTTTTAAAATTATATTCAAAAAAATAGCAAATGTAGATAGTACAAAATACTTATATTCATGCAAAATTAAGGTATTAAACTAATGAAACAAGCGATTTATGAGATTAGTGTTATGTTTGGTTTTATATGACGTAAATTTTAAAACTATAAGCAAATGAAATATAATTATTTACTTTATAAACTTTATGAACTTTTTACTCTTAACTTAACATTAGTATCAAAATCAAAAATTTTGCATCAACCATATTTCTTGCCAATTCCATCAGCGCTTTTTCGGGTTATGTCAACTAAAAATATTAAATTTGCAGTTCGAAAAAAAATAATTCAACGATATTCAATCATGATGCGCACCAACGAACAATTCGACAAGGCTACAGCCGAATGCAGAGGCATATTCAGCAAAAAATTAAAAGATTATGGCAGTGCATGGCGCATTTTACGTACTGGTTCGGTAACCGACCAAATTTATATTAAAGCCAACCGAATCAGAAGCATTGAAACCAAGGGTGTTTCCAAAGTTGGTGAAGATATCCACTCCGAACTTATCGGAATTGTTAATTATGGAGTTATTGGATTAATACAGCTCGAGTTGGGAAGTTCGGAAACAGCTGATTTGGGTTACGATAAAGCTTTAATACTTTACGATAAGTACATACAACAAGCCAAGGAACTTATGCTTGCAAAAAACCACGATTATGATGAAGCATGGCGACTTATGCGAATGGAATCTTATACTGACCTGATACTTATGAAAATCTATCGGACAAAACAAATTGAAGATAACAAAGGTGAAACTCTTGTTTCGGAAGGCATTGATGCCAATTATTTCGATATGATTAACTATTCGGTTTTCGGGCTGATAAAACTAACAGAGAAAGATGATAAGAAATAATCTCCAAAAAAATACTAACAGACAAATAGCCGGTAGATATACTTTGCATACTCTCAGAATATTAGTGGCGATTGTGTTTATTTTTTCCGGTTTTGTAAAATTGGTCGATCCACTTGGTTTTACTTACAAAATTGAAGATTATCTTGAAGCTATGGGTGGGTTTGCACAAACCTTAAGTTCTTTGGCGCTCGTTGCTTCTATTGCTATTTCCACTTTCGAAATGCTGCTCGGATTATGCTTGTTGTTTCAGATTCAGGTGAAACGAACTGCATTTTTTGTTTTACTTTTTATGCTGATAATGACTCCGCTCACACTGTGGATTGCTCTGAAAAATCCTGTTACCGATTGCGGCTGTTTTGGCGATGCACTGGTTATCAGCAATTGGGAAACATTTTTTAAAAATGTTGTGCTGCTAATATTTATTATTATAATTCTGATTTTCTCAAAAAAAATCAATCAGTTATTCCTGCCTTACATTGAGTGGGTGGCTATACTGATATTTATTGGTACAGGCGTTGGTGTTGCTGTTTATTCTCTTCAAAATCTTCCATTAATTGATTTTCTGCCATATAAAAAAGGTACGAATATACCCGATGCAATGCTGATTCCGGAAGGTGCACCTCTTGATAAACTTGAAACAACATTCATTTACGAGAAAGATGGCGTTCAAAAAGAATTTACACTCGAAAATTATCCAAAAGGAGATTCAACATGGAAATTTGTTGATCAAAAAACAACTCTTATTTCTGAAGGTTTTAAACCTCCCATTCATGATTTGCATATTGTGGACGAAGCTATTGGTGAAATAACCGAGGATGTTATTTATTACGAAGGTTCGACTTATTTATTTGTAATGTACGATATAAATAAAACATCGAAAGAAGGCGCTATAAAAGCAGAAGAATTTTATCAAAAATATAAAAATTCTACTACTAAATTCTATGCTCTGACTGCATCAGGCGATGATGATATTGAAACTTTCAGACAAAATACCGGTATCACTTACCCATTTTGCAAAACCGACCCGATAACGCTTAAAACGATGGTTCGATCAAATCCGGGATTAATATTGATTAAAAATGGTACAATTCAGGGCAAATGGAGTTGGAGGAATTTTTAATTGGTAAAATAAACAGGGAAACACCAAATTAATTGTACTGATAATAGAATAATTGACAAGAAATGCCTTGTGTCTACAGATGTGTTAAATGCGGAGCGAAAAAAAACAACCAAAATAATAAATAAGAAAATGAGAAAAAAAATTGTTGCAGGAAACTGGAAAATGAACAAAACACTGCAAGAGGGATTAGCGCTTGCCGGTGAATTAAACGAAGCACTAAAAGGTAAAGAAACCGCCTGTCAGGTAGTTCTTGGCACACCATTCATTCATTTGGCAAGTGTGGCAGCAGCTGTTGACACAACAAAAATTGCTGTTGCAGCTCAAAATTGTGCTGATAAAGCATCGGGAGCATATACCGGCGAAGTAAGCGCTTCGATGGTTAAATCAACAGGAGCAAGTTTTGTAATTCTTGGTCATTCTGAACGTCGCGAATATTATAACGAAACCAGCGCGATTCTTAACGAAAAAGTAGCGTTAGCTCTTTCAAACGGATTGACACCAATTTATTGTTGTGGCGAAGCGCTTGAAGTGCGCAATGCAAACACACAGAATGAATTTGTAAAAAAACAACTCGATGAAACTATTTTTAACCTTTCAGCCGAAGATTTCAGCAAAATTTCAATCGCTTACGAGCCAATTTGGGCAATTGGCACAGGTGTAACCGCTTCAACCGAACAAGCTCAGGAAATGCTTGCTTTTATCCGTGGATTGATAGCTGATAAATTTGGCGCAGAAATGGCAGAAAACACATCGATACTTTACGGAGGTAGCTGTAATGCGAAAAATGCTTCTGAACTTTTTGCTCAGCCCGACATCGATGGTGGTTTAATTGGAGGCGCTTCGCTTAAAGCCGAAGACTTTTTGGCAATTGTAAATGCTTTCTAAATTTTTAATTAAAACTTTTCCGAAGTCTCATACTTTGGAAAAGTTTTTTTTAAAAAAAGTGAAATAGTTATTGTTGATTTGTAAATTGAAAAATAGTAAAAGCCCCGGTGTTGATAAAACTTTACGATAATAATCCCAATCCCGCACAAATTCGTCATATAGCCGAGGTTTTGCGCAACGGCGGAATAATAATTTTTCCCACCGACAGTGTTTATGCCTTTGGTTGTAATATTTTCAATCATGCAGGTGTTGAAAAAATTACAAAAATTAAAAATAAAGATTTGCGAAAAGCCGACCTTTCGTTTATTTGTAGTTCGATTAGTCAGATTAGCGAATTTGCCCGTGTTGACGATGAAACTTTCAAAATCCTCAAAAAAAACCTGCCCGGCCCTTTTACTTTTTTCCTCAACGGTACGAACCGCCTTCCCAAACTTTTTAAAAACCGGAAAACCGTAGGCGTAAGAATGCCTAAAAACAATATTGCTCTGGAAATTGTTCGCGAACTGGGCAACCCACTGATGACAAGTTCAATTTTTACCGATGACGAAACAACCGAATACATTACCGACCCTGAACTTATCGAAGAAAAATACGGTAATATTGTTGACTTGGTAATTGATGGCGGTTATGGCGGACTTATACCTTCGTCAATTATTGACTGTACCGCCGATGAACCTGAAATTGTTCGTCAGGGCGAGTACAAACTTCTACTTTGATTTTTTTACTACTCAGCCCCTAACCCTTGTTTATCCCGATTTTTTAACGGGAGGGAAATATGGAACATTAAATATTATTATGCTTAAATTAATAGTTCCTTTGTGAAAACTACAATTATTTCCACCATGCAATTGCCCTAAAACCATTAAAAGAAGTACTTCTTGTAATGTTGAGTTATTACTCAATATAGGAGTTAATTTACAATCTGTTATTTGCTTTTTTGTTTTACAATCAGGGTAACACTACCTCAAATTTTTGAATTCGTAAAAAAATAGTCGTATCTTTGCAGCCTGAAAAATGCGAAATTTTCTATTGTCTTTCCCTTTTTCAGTATTTCTGTTTAAACCTGCTCAGTTTGATTAAACAGGTTTGAATTAATTAAAATTTCGAAGTCATAATTCTGAAATTTTCTGATAACCGAAGACGCACGTCCGAAACAGAAATATTTTTTTTAATTCAATTTTTTTTTAATCAATTAAAATTCAGCAGTTTTGAAAAAGTTAATTCTTCTCTCTATCGTGCTTTTTTCTCTTACTATTCAGGCACAAAACCTTCAGTTACATTACGATTTTGGAAATGGACGCAAGTATCTAACGTCAACCCTCGAAATGTTTAAACCCGACGATTGGGGAAATACATTCTTTTTTGTGGACTTTAATTACGACGCCAACGGACCTATGGAGGGATATTGGGAAATAGCCCGTGAAATTAAAAAATGGGATGCTCCGTTCGCTGTGCATGTTGAGTATAATGCTGGATTAAATGCACTTATACCATTGCAGTTTAACAATGCTTACTTATTTGGTGGAGCTTATTCATGGAATTCAGCCGATTTTTCAAGAGGTTTTACATTACAGGCACTTTACAAATATATCCAGGGAAATGTTTCGCCCAATAATTTTCAGCTTACCGGTGTTTGGTATCTCAATTTCCTGAACGATAAACTTTCATTTACCGGTTTTGCCGATTTTTGGCGTGAACGGCAGGATTTTATCGGAACAAAGTTTATTTTTATATCTGAACCTCAATTGTGGTTTAATATAAATAAATCGTTTGCAGTAGGTGGCGAAGTAGAAATTGACTATAACTTTGCCGGAATGAAAGGATTTAACACATTTCCAACATTGGGAGTAAAATGGACTATAAATTAAATTGAAATAAGTAAATGATCAGAATTAACTTGTACTATCCATATCGTTTAGTTTAGAAAAACTATCTACACCTAACAGGTTTTAAAAACCTGTTAGGTGTAATCACGAACAAATAATGAGGATTTTAAATAATATAAACTAATTTAGAACACTAACTTATCATTTCAATAACTAACGTTTTAAACTTTAAAGCAATTCAACATGAGTATATTTTTTGAGAAAATATTTAAGTTATCTAAAAACAAAACCTCGGTACGTACCGAAATTATTGCCGGAATTACCACTTTTCTGACAATGGCTTATATTTTGGCTGTAAACCCGAACATATTATCGGCTACGGGCATGAATTCAGGAGCATTGTTCACAGCCACAGCCGTAGCAGCCATATTTGCTACGCTTGTAATGGCATTTTGGGCTAAACTGCCATTTGCTCTTGCACCCGGCATGGGACTAAATGCTTTTTTTGCGTTTACGGTTGTTTTAGGAATGGGTCATACATGGCAGTTCGCGCTTACTGCTGTTTTTATTGAGGGAATAATTTTCATTTTACTTACAGTATTCAACATTCGAGAGGCAATTGTAAATGCCATACCCGGAAATTTAAAGAAAGCAATCAGCGCCGGAATCGGTCTATTTATCGCTTTTATTGGATTGCAAAATTCCGGTATTGTTATAAAAAACGATGCCACACTTGTTCATCTCGGCGATATTACGGGAGGATCGGCTTTGCTGGCATTTATCGGACTTTTAATTACCTCAGCGCTTATTGTACGAAAAGTTAAAGGTGATTTATTGATTGGTATTATTGTTACTGCTCTAATCGGAATCCCGATGGGAATTACACAATTTAATGGAATTGCCGGTTTGCCACCGAGTATCGAACCAATATTCTTAAAATTTGAATTCTCGAAAATATTTACTTTTGATATGCTTCTGGTAGTTTTCACTTTTCTTTTTGTTGATATTTTCGATACTTTGGGAACGTTGGTCGGTGTTTCGGGAAAAGCAAATATGTTGGATAAAAATGGCAAAATACCCAATGCCAAAAAAGCATTTATGGCCGATGCTTTGGGAACAACCTTTGGTGCAATGCTTGGCACGAGTACTGTTACAACTTATGTTGAAAGTGCAGCCGGAGTTTCCGAAGGCGGACGTACAGGATTAACAGCATTTGTTACCGCACTGTGTTTTATGGTGGCACTCTTTTTTGCACCGTTATTTGTTGCTATTCCGGCTGCGGCTACTGCTCCAGCGCTAATTTTGGTGGGTTTGTTTATGTTATCGCCGGTTAAGGACATCGATCTTTCAGATTTTTCCGAAGCAATTCCGGCTTTCATTTGTATTATTGCCATGCCTTTTACTTATAGCATTGCCGAAGGTATTACACTTGGATTGCTTTCTTATGTGCTAATTCATATCATTGCAGGAAAATTCAGTAAGCTTACACCTGCCATGTATATTCTGGCGGTACTGTTTATTCTGAAATATATTTTTATCTGAAAAAAAAGGAAATTAAAAAAATGGAAGAACCTGTTTTAAACGAAGCAAAAAAATCGTACCACGAGCCCATGCATACTGCTGAACATATTCTGAATCAAACTATGGTCAGAATGTTCGGTTGCAGCCGTTCAGTAAATGCACACATCGAAAAAAAGAAAAGTAAATGCGATTATTTTTTGACTGAATCGCCCACTCAGGAACAAATTACAGAAATTGCCCGAAAGGTAAACGAAGTTATCAGCAGTAATTTGCCTGTTTACGAAGAACTGGTCGGACGTGAAGAAGCTGCAAAATTTGTCGATTTAAGCAAACTTTCAGTTGAGGCGGGTGAAACATTACGTATTATCAGAGTTGGTGATTATGATGCCTGTGCCTGTATCGGTCAGCATGTTTCAAATACTTCTGAAATAGGCAAGTTTGAAATTATCAGCCACGACTTCGAAAATGGTCGATGGCGGGTGAGATTTAAGTTGGCGTGATTGGTGATTGGTGATTGGTGATTGGTGAATTGGTGATTGGTTTATCAGTTAATTGGTTAATTTGGCTGAAAAACAGAAACCGTCTTATAGGATGTATCTTAATTAAATGAGCAAATACTCGCGCTTGTAGGGTGGGATTTTTTTCAATCCCACCCTAATTGTATTATATCCTGACTTTTTTATCGGGATTGTAAACTAACTTACGAATGGTTTACTTTCCGATTCTGAATTGTCGGAACGGAATCCGTCAGTCGTATGCGAAGATTTTTGTAATTAAAGAATATATCCGAAAAAATAGGGCATTTATTCAATTTTAAGAAAAACATGTTTAACAACATAAATATTTTTTACAAACACCAATTGTTTTATTAAAATTAATCAAATATATTTGCAGCATTGTGGCACCGATTACGATTTTTGTTTACAGATGATGCCACATACATTTTTACTTCGAATTTTAGTATCTGAAAAAAAGCTATGACATTTTTACCATTATCAACCCTTTCCGGCAAGCACAGCATGTACGGAAACTCAGTAAACCAACACCAGTTTACTAAAACCAGCAAGGGATTTACCCCCCCCCTGTTAACATTATTTTACATTTCGACATATACTGTGAGCACGTTTTCCACCATTAGGAAACGTGCTTTTATTGTTTTCCGTTTTAACCTATTTCGGGGCAATAATCCGTCAGATAAAATGCCGGTCGGACGGATTAAAAAAATGCGGCAAGGCAAATCAATAGTAAATCAATTAAACATCGGAGTGCGCTAAGTTCAATCACAGTGCAGGAAGAAAAACATCAGAGTGCGTTAAGGCAAAACAATAGTGATTGAACAAAACATCAGAGTGCGCTAAGGCAAAACAATAGTGATTGAACAAAAATTGGTTCTATCCGTCAGACCGATTACCGATAAGACGGGTTAAAAACAACAAAACAAGAAACACCCATAACCAAAAAATAAATTCAGGTCAAACAAGGAATGATAATATATTTAACAAAAATTCAAAGTAGACACATTCATCTTCTTACACCCCCTTCAGGGGGCAGGGGGGCGGCAAGTCTGCTTACCGGCACGCGGGTATATATGCTCAACAATAATGCGAAACACATTACCTCAGCCCTGTATTACGACGATAAGGGGCGCGTGGTGCAAAGCCGTGTGAAAAACTATTTAGATACGTACGATCATACTTTCAATGCATACACATTTGATGGCAGGATAACTTCTACCTATATTGAACATACCGGCAACTATCCCGAAATATACACCTACAATTATGACACTTCGGGCAGGTTAACCGAAACATGGCATAAATACAGCGTATTGCCGGCGGTGCAAATAGCAAAAAACAGCTACGATGAACTTTGCAGGCTCACCACCAAAAAACGCCATGGCGAAACCGATACCGAGCAGTTTGAATACAACATACAAGGATGGCCCACGAAAATAACAAGTGGTACAGGCAACAATTTTGAACAAAACCTGTATTACAACACCAATTTGCCGGCTGGCACTACTGCTTGTTACAATGGAAACATAGCTTACAACACATGGAAGTACAATAATGTACTCAAAGGTTATGTATATGGATATGATGAATTAAATAGACTTACTTATGC
>CAYONE010000113.1:0-11514 GCA_964405245.1 uncultured Paludibacter sp. | reverse complement strand
AGTCGAAATATTGAAAGTATTTTTTCCATCGCCACCGGTTCCCACAATATCGAGTGCATCAAACTCCGACAAATCCATTGGAACAGCCAGTTCGAGCAGTGCATTACGAAACCCTATCACTTCCTCGAGTTCAATACTTCGCATCAGATATACTGATATAAAAGCAGCTATCTGTGCATCGCTGTAAGTGCCTGCTGCTATGTTTTTCATTACTGCCGAAGCCTCTTCGCGTGTGAGCGACTCATGGTCGAATAATCTGTTTAGTATTTGTTTCATATACCCCCTCCCAACCTCCCCCAGGGGGGAGGAGAAGCTAAATAATTAAATTTCTATTTACTGTAAATTTCTATAAGAATAGTCATTAACAAAATTCTTCGGATAACGAAAAGCTTTGATTTACGCTCTATTCCCCTCCCTTGGAGGGGCCAGGGGAGGTCAACCAGTTTTTCAGCATTTCTTCACCTTTTGGGGTCAGCACCGATTCGGGATGAAACTGAACTCCACGCACATCATATTCTCTGTGAGCTAAAGCCATTATCATTCCTTCTTCGTCCAGAACGGTGACTTTCAAACATTCAGGCAAACTCTCTTTCTGCACTGCCCATGAATGATATCGTCCCACTTCGAGTTTCTTGTCTAGACCATTAAATAAAATATCGTCTTCAATTATATCAACCTCCGAACTTACTCCATGATGCACATTCGGTAAATTTATCAATGTTCCGCCAAAAGCCTCGGCAATAGCCTGTTCGCCAAGACAAACACCCAAAATAGGCTTCGTAGGTGCATAGGTTTTAATCACATCCAATAAAATTCCCGATTCTGAAGGTACACCGGGCCCGGGTGAAAGGATAATTTTATCGAAACGGGCAATTTCATCAAGCGAAATCTGATCGTTGCGATGTACTTCCACATTGCTGAAACCCAATTTCTTCACTGCATGAACCAGATTGTAGGTAAATGAATCGTAATTGTCGAAAACGAGAATGGAAATGCCTGCCCCCCGCCCCCCTAAAGGGGTAGTTATATTAGTCTTGTTTTGAATATTTTTATAATCATTCATATTTATCATGTTTATTCATTTATGAAAATAGTTGTAATCTATTCCCCCTTTAGGGGGTTAGGGGGCAGGTTTAGGGGTTCCTGCCACATTAATCGCCCTTTTCAGCGCGGCTAATTTATTATTTACTTCCTGAAGTTCACTTTCTTCGTCTGATTTTGCGACCACGCCTGCACCTGCCTGATAATAAAGCGTGTTATTTTTGCTTACAAACGAACGAATGGTAATGGCCTGATTGAAACTTCCATCGAAGCCAATATATCCCAAACAGCCGCCATAAGGACCACGATCGTGTGGTTCAATGCTGTCAATCAGCTGCATAGCCCTGATTTTGGGTGCACCCGAAAGCGTTCCCGCCGGAAAAGTATCTGCAAACAACTTAATTACTTTTGTTTCAGGACGCAACTTACCACTTACCGACGAAACCAAATGAATAACATGCGAATAATACTGAACTTCGCGATACACATCCACTGTCACCTCATCGGTATTACGGCTCAAATCGTTTCGCGCCAAATCGACAAGCATCACATGTTCGGCATTCTCCTTTTTATCCTTGCTGAGTTTTTCGGCCAGTTCGGCATCCCTTTCATCATTTCCTGTACGACGGAATGTGCCTGCAATGGGTTTAATAAACGCTTTTCCTTTTTTAGCATCCACAACCAAATGTGCTTCAGGTGAAGAGCCAAAGATACGAAAATCGCCAAAATTAAAGTAAAACAAATAAGGTGACGGATTTACCGAACGTAATGTGCGATAAAGCATAAAGTCGTCGCCTTTATATTGTTGGTAAAACCTGCGCGAAAGTACAATCTGAAATACATTTCCTTTGTAACATTCTTCTTTGCCACGACGAACCATTTTGCGGAAATCCTCATCGGAAATATCGCATCGCTCCTCGCCTACTGTTTCAAATTTATAGGTCGCTACATTGTTATTAGCCAATATCCTTTCAATATTTGGAATAGATGAAGTTTCGCCTTCGAGAAGATTTTCGATAATCGTAAGTTCATTATTGAAATGATTAATGGCAATAATGTATTTGAATAACACATAATGTAAGCCGGGCATATCGCCGGGAACTGTAGCACGGGCTTTCAGTTTCACATCCTCGAAATACTGCACCGATTCGTATGACGAATAGCCAAAAAGTCCGTTGATATTCAACTTACTTTCATTTTCCACAATCTGAAAATTTCTCAGAAAAGCATCAAATCTGTCGGCCACAGTCATTTTATCAGTTACCTGCGTTTCAATTTGAGAACCATCAGGATATTCTTCCACAATCAGGAAGTTGTTTACCGAAATACCACCAATCGGACTAAAACCAATATAGGAATAACTATTCTCGGTTCCATGATAATCAGAACTTTCGAGCAGTACCGAATTTGTATATAAGTCTCGTATTTTCAGATAAATACCTACCGGCGTTTGCATGTCGGCAAGCATTGTGCGGGATTTGACATAAAGCCGCCCCCCAACCCCTAAAGGGGAGTTAGAGTTAGAATTAATATCTTTTTCTTTATTTGTATTCATATTTTCACTATAAATATTTACATTTAAAAAACTATGCTAATTATGCTCCCCTTTAGGGGTTGGGGTTTTGAAATACTTTACATAGGTATCCATATCTTTGTCGCCGCGCCCCGAAACATTAAGCACCACAATATCATCAGCTTTAAATGTTCCTTTATTCTTTTTGAGAATTGCAAGTGCATGCGCCGATTCAATTGCCGGAATAATACCCTCAAGTCGGGTTAGTTCAAAAGCAGCATCGAGTGCTTCATCGTCGTTTATAGGATAAACTTTTGTGCGGCCAATTCTTGCAAAATGTGCATGCGCAGGTCCGATTCCCGGATAATCCAAACCGGCTGAAATAGAGTATGGTTCAATAATTTGTCCATCCTCGTCCTGCATAAGCAAAGTTTTTGCTCCGTGAATAATTCCGGGTGTACCAATACTTATTGTTGCAGCCGTTTCACCGGTCTCCACTCCCATTCCACCAGCCTCTGCTGAGATAATTTTCACACGCTCATCGTCGAGATAATGATAATAAGTTCCCATGGCATTACTACCACCGCCCACACAAGCTATCAGATAATCAGGATAATCGCGTCCGGTATGCTCCTGCAACTGCCATTTTATTTCCTCGCTAATTACCGATTGAAAAAAGCCAACCATATCAGGATATGGATGCGGACCAACAGTAGAACCAATGATATAGAACGAATCGGGATTTGAGCACCAATAACGAATGGCTTCATTGGTCGCATCTTTCAGCGTCATATTTCCACTGGTTACAGGTTCAACAGTAGCACCCAGCATACGCATTTTTTGCACATTCAGAAACTGACGCTCCACATCGGTTTTGCCCATAAACACAATACATTCAAGTCCCATAAGTGCACAAGCTGTAGCTGTAGCCACTCCATGTTGGCCTGCACCTGTTTCGGCAATGATACGTGTTTTGCCCATGCGTTTTGCCAACAGAATCTGTCCCAGCGCATTATTTATTTTATGTGCTCCGGTATGATTCAGGTCTTCGCGTTTCAGATAGATTTTTGTACCATATTCTTCCGAAAGTCGCCTGGCAAAATAAAGTGGCGAAGGGCGTCCCACATAGTTCTTCAGCAGGTCATAATATTCTGCTTTAAAACTTTCGTCAGTTTTAATTGCAAAATAAGCTTCTTTAAGTTTTTCCACTATACCGTGAAGAATTTCAGGAATATATGCGCCGCCAAACTCTCCGTAGTAACCGGAAGGATTGGCCTCCCAACCCCCTAAAGGGGAACTGAAGTTAGTTTTGTTTTTAATATCATCAATCATGTTCATTTATATTTTTTTTATTAATAGCAGTATTTTCCTCCTCCTTATAATTGTTCTCGATTTAACTGAAACTGTCGCGAGCTCCTCTTCATTCCACCTTTAGGGGGTTAGGGGGCAGGAATTCAAATAAAAAAAGGCTTATCGTGAGTTACGACAAGCCTTTTTATTTATATCTTAATTTTACTTTTGACATATACAGGAAGCTACGCTCACGATTTGGATATTCGTAAGTGCCACCACCAAAATTTGTTATTTGTCAAAATTGTAATCATATTCGTTTCTTTACGGCTGCAAAGTTGATAAATTATTTTTAAATGCGCAATATTTCTTTTATTTTTTAACTCAAAATTATTTTGCACCGGCAGCTTTCATTTCAAGTTTGGCTTTTTTCATTTCCAACTGCACTTGTTTCTTTTCTACTTTGAGTTGTTTTTGTTTCAGTTTGAGTGAGTTTTTATATCTATCAAGTTCGGCTATACGGGCTTTTATATCAGATTCTTTTCGAAGAATCTTCATCTCACTGTCGTTTAGTTGTTTGTATTCATCCTTAATTTTATCCTGTTTCGTAAACCATTCATCCTGTGCTTTACCAATTCTGGCTTCATGATCCATAAAACGCTGTAACCGAACATCAATATCGGCTTGTGCCATATTTTTGGAAGCTTTATCAAAAGCTTTTCTTTCTGACTTCAACGATTTTAGCTCTTTGTCTCTCAATTTTTTTTCCTGTTTAAGAAGTTTTTCATCTGTTTTTACAATTTTCCGTTTTGCATCGAGCAGTTTGTAGTCAGAATCAATCAACTTCATCTCGTTGTTGGCAATTGTATATTGCTTGCCAAGTTCCTTATAATTTGTCTTTATAAGCTCTTCCATCGCATCGATGTTTTTCATATATGCATCCAAATCGGTTTTTTGTTGTTTCAGAGAGTCAATATCAATATTTTTGAATGCTCTGAAATCAACGTACTGCAAAGGTACATCGTTAATTACTGTACGAACTGGACTTGCTACTGTATCAATGGGTGGGACTACTTTAACAGTATCACCAACTTTTGGTGATGTTATTGAATCGGGAATAATCTGTGCATTTGCAAATTGAAAAAACAATGATAGTGCACACAAAAGTAATAATCGGGTAGAGATTGACTTCATATTAATTTCAAATAAAGGTTTATATAATATCATAGGTTTGAACATCGAAAAACTATTAAAACAGATGCAAATATAAATGTTTTAAATTTATAATAATCATAAATGTCAAAAAAAAATTAAAAACGTCCTTTCCAAAGCATTTTGAGCCAATCGCCCAATTTTTTTTCCGCTTGATTTTCCTGAACTTTCCAAATTCGGCGGTTTTTAATTTTATCGGGCAAAAACTGTTGATCCACAAAATTATTCGGAAAATCATGTGCATATTTGTATCCTTTTCCGTAATTCAAATTCTTCATGAGTTTTGTAGGTGAATTACGTAAATGTAAGGGTACAGGCAAATTTCCGGTTTCATCAACGAGTGCAAGCGCTTCATTAATTGCTAAATACGCGGAATTACTTTTTGGCGATGAAGCAAGATAAATAGCAGTTTCGGAAAGTATTATTCTACCCTCGGGCCAACCGATTTTGTGCAAAGCATCGAAACAGGCATTGGCAAGCAATAATGCATTAGGATTTGCAAGTCCGATATCCTCTGCAGCAAGAATCAGCAAACGACGTGCAATAAATTTCGGGTCTTCGCCGCCTGCCACCATACGAGCCAACCAGTAAACTGCGGCATCCGGATCGCTGCCGCGTATCGATTTGATAAATGCTGAAATAATATCGTAGTGCAATTCGCCACCTTTATCATAATCCATGGGATTTTGCTGAAGTCGCTCAGTAACTACATCGTTGGTAAAACGAATGTTCTCTGAGTTTTCCGAATTAACCACGAGTTCGATAATATTGAGTAATTTACGCGCATCACCTCCTGCAAAACGCAACATGGCTTCTGTTTCCGCCAGATTAATATTCCGTGTTTTCAATTCAGTATCTGTGGTGATTGCTCTTTTTGCGAGTTCTAACAAATCGGTATCTTCGAGCGGTTTGAGCACATAAACCTGACATCGCGAGAGCAAAGGAGTAATTACTTCGAACGAAGGATTTTCGGTAGTTGCACCAATCAGCGTAACTGTACCGTTTTCTACAGCGCCAAGCAGTGAATCCTGTTGCGATTTACTGAATCGGTGAATTTCATCGATAAATAGAATGGGATTTCCGCCCTGTGCAAAAAAACGTGTTGATTTAGCTTTCTCAATTACTTCTCGCACATCTTTTACGCCCGAACTTACAGCACTTAACGTATAAAAAGGACGTTCGAGTTTGTTGGCAATAATTCGAGCCAAAGTAGTTTTTCCAACTCCCGGAGGTCCCCAAAGAATAAATGATGCGATATGTCCGCTTTCAATCATTTGACGGAGAATTGCTTTTTCTCCCACCAAATGTTTTTGACCTATATACTCATCGAGCGTGCGTGGACGCAGTCGTTCAGCTAATGGTTGCATTACTTTTGTTGCTTTCTTAAGAGTACAAATGTAAGATTTTTGTGTCATAAAATTGTATAAAACAAAACCCGAATTTATTTTTGCATCTAAAATAATAGTCTCCCATGAAGTTTAAATCCTGCATTATTCTTATTGCGTTAGTCATTTTTAATTTATCAGCAACAACAGTTTTTTCTCAGAAAAAAGCATCACAACCCGAATTCAGTTCGTTTGCTATCAAAGGGAATAAAATTGTACTGAAATTCCGTAATGTAAAAACAGCTCTGACATCAGGAACTGAGAAACCATCGGGATTTTCTATAGCCGGAAACGATGGAAAGTTTTTTCCTGCCGAAGCAGTCATCGCTAAACAAACGGTAGTTCTCACTTCAGAAAATGTAAAAAAGCCCATTGCGGTACGTTATGGATTTGGCACTGCACTCAAAGCAAACTTAACTTCAACTGATGGAAATGCACTGAAACCTTTCAGAACCGACAATTTCGATAATATAAGTTATGCGCGCTGGTTTGCCTATTCGGAAATGCGCCGTTTTCCCGAAGCATGGCAACTCGATCATGGGAGTAGAAAATATTTTGGTTATTCGCAGGGCTTAGGCACTTTGGCAATGTTGAAAATGTGGAAACTAACCGGCGAAAAACGTTATTATGAATATGTTGAAAAATGGGCTGACAGTTTGATTTCACCTGATGGAACAATTCACGAATACAAGGTTGAAACTTACAATATTGACTATATAAATTCAGGCAAAGTACTTTTCGATGTTTATAAACAAACGGGCAATGAAAAATACAAACTTGCAATGGATAATCTTATCAAACAGATGAGAAATCATCCACGAACACATGAAGGCGGCTACTGGCACAAGTTAATTTATCAACATCAAATATGGCTCGATGGAATTTATATGGCTTCGCCGTTTTTAGCTCAATATGGAATGGAGTTTAACAAACCCGAATGGATTGATGAAGCAGCACATCAGATAACACTTTGTTACAAAAAATGTTACGATCCAAGAACAGGTTTACTCTATCATGCATGGGACGAAAGCCGTAATCAGCGCTGGGCAAATAAGGAAACCGGGCAATCGCCTAATTTTTGGGGACGAAGCATAGGTTGGTATTTTATGGCAGTAGTTGATGCACTCGATTTTATTCCGGAAAATCATCCCCAAAGAGCTGAGCTAATTAATATAGTTAAACAAATTACTGAAGTAGTTGAAAAATATCAGTCGCCATCCGGACTTTGGTATCAGGTTTTGGATAAAGGAGGGAAAGAAGGAAATTATGAAGAAGCATCGGTTACATCCATGTTTATGTATTCCATTGCTAAAGCAGTTAACAAAGGTTATGTGGATAAAAAACATACAATTACAGCGCAAAAAGCAAAGCAGGGATTGATTAACAACCTGATAGTTGTGAAAGATGATGGCATATTGAGTTTAACCAAATGTTGCGCGGTAGCAGGTTTGGGTGGAAATCCCTACCGCGATGGCAGTTACGAATATTACATCAACGAACGCATACGCGATAACGATGCCAAAGCAACCGGACCGTTTATTATGGGTTGTATTGAGTTGGAGAAATAATCAGGCGTTGGAAATAGTATTTTATTTCCGGAAGAAAAATATACCGGAAAGATAGATTGTTATCTAATCAATAAAACCAAGGTTGCAAGTATATTATTTCCTACATGAAAAACCATTCCGGGCATTAATCCTCCTGATTTTTTGCGCATATTTCCTGTTATTATTCCAAAAATAAAAAACGCCGGAAATAAATAAAGATTCATGTGTAATGCAGAAAATATTGTTGCCTGAAAAATATTGGCTATAGTAAAATTGGAATAACGCGTAACAGATCCGAGAATTACACCTCTGAAAATAATTTCTTCATAAACAGGAACAATAATACCTATAAGCACAAATGTCAACAATTTGCCATAAACCGTCATCATACTCTGAATGTCCTGTCTGGTTGCAAAAAATACATTGTCGATACACATGATGTCATCCAATGATAAACCGAAATGATAACCTAAACGAACATACAATCCAAGTGCTATTTTGAAAACAATTAATATACCTAAGCTTCGTAAAATACTTTTTCGCAAAGTCCAATGTTCTGAAAGTAGTATTTTCGGGTTGATTTTATACATCGACAAAAAAGCAAAAAAGCACAGAATAAGACAAAATATCAACATGCTTAAACCTTCGTTTTCCACGCTGAGTTGTTCGGTTAAAGTATCGGATCTGAAAACAGTATAAAGAATTTCAGGATTTATAATACAAGAAGCAAATGAAGCTATCAAAAAACCGGTGCTTATTAACCAAAATGCTTTTAATCCCCAATCAGAATTAAATGGTTTTTGTAAATTGATAAAATTCCATTTGTAACCCACAAAATAAAAAGGTAAAATCCAAATATAAGGTATTACAATGAAAAGTAAAATTGTCAGTAAAAAAAGTAAAACGCCCGGAATATCTCTGAATTTCCATGGCTGAAAAGGATGAGTGAAAAATATTTTTATTCGATACAGAGACAGCGGATCGGTTTGAAAGCCAAAATCGCGATACTGATTATAACTTTCAATACATTTTTTCCCATTCTGAAACTTCATATCGTGTTTTAAAAGGCTTAACAAAGCGATTTCTTGTCGCCATTCTACCGAAGTTTCGTCAACAAGACATTTTCTCGCGAGCTTATATTGCTTTAAACCTTCAAAAGTGTTAGCCAATTTCAAGTTGTCGATATAAGTAGAATCTATTGTTTTAATCTTGTCATATAATTCAATTGCTTTTGAATACTGCTTTAACTGAACAAGCAAATCCGCTTTCTCTCTTAACATCCAGGCTTCACTTATTGTATCACTTCCCGCTAAAAGAACATCCAAGCATTGTTCATGCTTTTTAAGTTCAAATAATATTTTTGCATGTTCCAGCGAGGTTCTATACTTTTTGTCGAAAATAATAGCCTTTTTTATATAATCATAGGACTGCTTAAAATCTGACTCATAATAATAATAATCAGAAATCGATTTATACAGCTTAGCTCTGTTCAGATAGCTCCAATTTTTAGGATTTATATTCAATGATTTTTCAGCTTTTTCGTATATCGATTTTAATTCATCGCCCCATAATAATGTGGTTTGATACAATAAAACATCCGGATGTTCAGGGTAAGTACGAATCAGCATAGCAGAACAACTATCAAATGCTTCTTGATTTGGATTGAAATCCTCATTTATGTCGTAAAGAGCATTTTGTATAAACTTACATTTCTCAATCCATATTAATACATCATCGGGATGACTATTTAAATGCTTATCATACTTTATGATACACTCATTGTAAATATTAGTACTGCTGTTTTGTAACTCTTGTATTAATTTTTCAGAATTAAGTTCCTGAGCATTCACAGGCAAGAAAGTGATAACAATAAAAAACAAAATAAATTTCAGGCTAACGTTAATTTTTTGAATCATAAATCATTAAGTTTATGTTTGTTTTTGCAATATAAAAAGTGAGTGATATAGATTTTGAATTTTTTATACATAATCGACCGAAGCAAAACTACGTGCGACACCGCGTTTATATTTTACATCGGGATAACCAAAAATCACGAAGAGACCTTCAGATGAAGCAGATTTAATACCCCATTTCTCACGAAGTTTTCGTGCTTTTTTACCTTTCTGAATAAAAGTATGAATTGCGCCAAGCATACAAGTTCCCAAGCCGAGTGATTCACCGGCAAGCATGGCATAAGTAGCAGCAATAAGTGAATCGGCAGGATCGGTGAAAGGTGAACCATAAAAATAAATTGCCAAAGGTGCATCGTAAGTTATCAGATTAGGTTTTCCGGTAATTCCACCGCTGAAAATTTTAAATACCGGCTTGATAAACGAATTCATCATATCGCCGGTAGCTTTTCCCCAAAAAGGTCGCATCAAAGTAAGAAACCAATCTGAAGCCATCCAACGAATGTTTTTCAGATACAACGAAAAATCGTTGGTGAAATTTCTGACTTTTTCTTTTGTGTCGAATACAAGTAAATGTACATCCGAAGGCGGAATTCCCATAGGTGCAGTTTGTGCAGCTGCTATTATTTTGTCGATTAATTCCCTGTCAACCGGCTTATCGGTAAATTCACGTATGCTTCTTCTATGTTTTAGCAGCGAGAAAAGAGCATTGTAACCGGCTGTTTCACTTTTATCAGGTAAAGCAAAAGCATCGATGCGCGATAAACATCTGCCTTCAATCCAAATTGCTTCTTTGGGACAAATCATCATACAATGTCCGCAGGCAATACAACCAAATATAAAATTATCCGATTTCCGTACTTTGCCATTAATAATTTCCAGATTGTAATCTTTGCAAACTGTAACACATTCGCCACAGCCGGAACATTTATCTGTATCGATAAATATTTCGGCAGAAGTATTCGTTCGTGAAGTTGGAATTGGCATTTTTTATAATAAAAATTCACATTCAGAAATTGAACTCCGAATGGGAATAATGTTTAAAATGAGAAACTACAAAATTACACTCCTAACTGACGAAGAGCTTCGAAAACAAGAAAAGCAGGCCAAACCAACGCTTTAAGAAATCCCAGCACGCCGAGCCAAAATGTAGTTGCCTGTGAAATAAAGTAAATGGCTGCGCCAATAAATCCAAGTCCGTAAACCGCACCACCCGAAGCGGTTGCCTGATTGTTACCGCTTTTACAGCAGTTTTTTGAATCTTCTGACATAATTGTTTTATTAAATTGTTAAAAATATTTTGATAATTCTCTTTTTATATTATACTGTCACCTTGTATATATATAGCAACATAAATACTATTTTCCCTTTTTGAAGTTTTTTCAATTTTCCCCTAAGTTTATAATCAATATGATAAGCAAATATACTAATAATATTGTCTGGAAAATATTATCAAAATTATTTTTATACTAAAATAAGTTGCTTTCTTTTTCTCAAAAATGCATTTCAATTGCAGACAGTGCAAAAAAGTAAATTGTTTTGTGTTTTCTAATGATTAATCACTTCATATGTACTCCCAACAGCACATTCAAAACCTGCATCGAAGGTGATTTCTT
>CAYONE010000112.1:0-11698 GCA_964405245.1 uncultured Paludibacter sp. | reverse complement strand
AATATAAATCAAAAAAAATTGCATTTTAATTTACAATTGAATGATTTACAATTTACAATTTTACTGACTAACGAATACATTAATAGAACAACATGGAAAAGATAAGATACGAAAGACCGGTGATTTTTAAAATGAATACCGGATTGATGAATAAATTCGGAACACGCAGTGTGAATGAACCTGTTACGCACATCGAAAGCATTCCTGTAAAAAAGCTTTTAAGCGATTATGGTTCACCGTTGTTTGTTTTATCTGAAAAACAAATCAGGAGAAATTATCAGAATGCCAACCGTATATTTAAAACCCGTTATCCGAAAGTTCAGTTTGCATGGTCGTACAAAACCAATTATCTGAATGCAGTTTGCAGGGTTTTTCATCAGGAAGGCTCGTGGGCTGAAGTAGTTTCGGGGTTTGAATACGATAAGGCAATTTACAATGGCGTTCCCGGCAACAAAATTATTTTCAACGGCCCAGATAAATCAGATGACGATTTAATTAAAGCTGCGAACAACAACTCGCTTATTCATATCGATCATTACGATGAACTTTATTCGCTCATCAGGCTAAGCGAGCAACACGATTTGCACCCGAAAGTAGCCATTAGAGTTAATATGGATACAGGTATTTATCCAAAATGGGATCGGTTTGGTTTTAATTTTGAAAACGGACAGGCATGGAACGCGCTTACCAGAATATTAAATTCAGAGCGACTTGAACTTACCGGTTTGCATTGCCATATCGGAACATTTATGCTTTCGCCAAATGCATACAGCATTTCTGCACGAAATTTATGCGAACTTGCATGGAGTGTACGTGAACGTTTCGGAAAAATGATTCAGTATATCGACCTTGGTGGCGGCTTTCCTTCAACAAACACATTAAAAGGCGCTTATTTGCCGGGAACTGACACTGTTCCATCGCTCGATCAGTTTGCCGATGCTATAACTGATGTGATTTTAACATACGGTTTTCGTCAGGAAGAATTACCTTTGCTGATAATTGAATCGGGAAGAGCTTTGATTGACGATGCAGGTTATCTGCTGGGAACGGTTTTGGCAACCAAACGTTTATCTGACGGTCGCAGAGCAACAATTATGGATTTTGGCCTCAATTCACTTTTTACATCGCTCTGGTACGACCACAAAATAAGTCCGGCGCAAAAAAACGGCGACCAGAAAGAAGATATGGTTATGTTCGGTCCGCTTTGTATGAATATAGATGTGGTACGCGAAAGCATTACATTACCGGTTCTGCAAAAAGGCGATCAGGTGGTGGTACATAAAGTGGGCGCATATAATATGACTCAATGGATGCAATTTATCACCCTTCGGCCTAATATCGTAATGATTGATATTGAAAATGATACACACATTGTACGTAAAGCCGAAACAATGGAATATGTACAACAATTGGAGAGCGTACCCGAACATTTAAAAACCCCGAACCCCTAAAGGGGAACAAATAACAAACTTGAAACAAATAAATATGGTTAAATGAATTCAGAAAAACGACAGACTGTTTATTCAGATAACTGGTTCATTTTATATTAAGAGAGATTAATCTCATAATTTATTGCTAAGTACATGACAAAAAAAATAGAACGCAGACGGCACGTGCCGACTTGGCGGTATTACTCGGTTCCGACACTTCGGAATAGCGGATCGAAGATGCCGACTTGACGGTATTAAAGCTGAAGTAATACATTAAAAAAACGGATTTAATACGGATTTAATCTTGCAAGCAAGATTGGATTAAGATTAGTAACTAAAATCATCTCACCAAAGGCGGGATTAAAATCCGTTTAAAATCCGTTTTCCCGAAGCGTCGGGACAGCGTAAATCAGCGTTCTATTTTATTCAATATCATATATATATATATTTTTTTCATTAACTTAGAATTTATTGTTTAATTGATATTTAATTGGCAGATTGCCATATTTTCAAATTTTCAAAATTTCAAAATTTACACATTCCGCAAGCGGAATCTTCGTTTCACTACAATTGGCATATAAACAAATGACAGAAATAAAAAAACTCATACACACATTTTGGGCTGAATTTTTACCGGGGATATTAAATAGTTATTCTATCATCTTTTTTCTTGATAATAAATTGTTAGCAATTATTATCATGCTGGTAACTTTTTTTAATTTCTGGGCAGGACTCAGCGGACTTATTGCCGTACTAATTACACTTGTGTTAGGTCATAGCCTGCATTTGAATAAAACTACATTACGCAGCGGAGTTTACAGCTTCAATGCGTTATTAGTTGGCATTGGTTTAGGAACATTTTTCGATCCCGGGTTTGTATATTTCAGCGTTTTGGCGCTTGCAGCCTTGCTCACACTTTTTTTGTCGGTTACGCTCGGCGGTTTACTTTTTAAACATAATTTATCCTACCTGAGCATTCCGTTTGTAATAGCTTTCTGGTTTGTTATGCTTCCGGCATCGCATTTGGAAAATCTCGGGTTAACTCAACGAAATATTTTCTGGATTAATGAAATGTATCAAAAAGGAGGCAATGGACTTTTGCAATTATTTCAGAATATCGAATCGTATCAATTGCATCGGCTTGTCGATATTTATCTGCGCTCATTAAGTTCAATTTTCTTTCAGGATAATATCATAACCGGATCGCTCATTACAATTGCCTTGCTCTACAGTTCACGTATCATGTTTATGCTTTCAGTTGCCGGTTTTTTATCGGCTTATATGTTCGCATATTTTACAGGATCCGAAGCAGCGAGCATAACCTACTATAATATTGGCGCAAATTATATGATGGTGGCTTTTGCAGTTGGTGGATATTTTCTGATTCCTTCGCGAAAATCTTTTTTGTGGACTGTGTTTCTTGTTCCGGTAACATCAATAGTGCTGCTTTTCTTTTTTAAATTATTCAATTTTATACAATTGCCGGTTTTTTCATTGCCATTTGCATTTGTAACCATAGTTTTTTTATTTTTTCTGCATCAACGCACCAAAGCAGGATCACTTATTATTACACCGCTTCAGCATAATTCGCCCGAGAAAAATCTTTATACTTACTCAAATAACCGGGAACGATTATCAGGTTTATATTACTACCCGTTTTACCTGCCGATAATGGGCGAATGGACTGTAAGTCAGGCACACGATGGAGAATATACCCACAAAGGTGAATGGGGAAAAGCCTTCGATTTTGTAATTACCGATTTCGATAATAATACATATAAAAACGAAGGTTACAAATTAGAAGATTATTATTGCTACAACAAACCTGTTTTTGCTCCGGCTGATGGATATGTAGAAGCAATTTCGGACAAAACAGATGATAACACTCCGGGAAATGTAAACACTGCTGATAATTGGGGAAACAGCATTGTTATCAGGCATATAACCGGACTTTATACACAAATTTCACATTTACGAAAAGGAAGTTTCAAAGTGCGCGAAGGTGATTTTGTACACAAAGGTGATTTACTTGCCAACTGTGGAAATTCCGGTCGCTCACCGCAACCACATGTGCATTTTCAGGTGCAAATTTCGCCTGTAATCGGCGCTAAAACCATCGATTATCCATTGGCTTATTATTACAGGCAAAATAAAAACAGCGATATACTAATGCAATTCAGCCGTCCCGAAAAAGGTGATAAAATTAGTCAGACTTCGCAAAACTTTGCATTGTACAAAGCGTTTAATTTATTACCTGATAATGTTATAAATATATCATATACCAATAAGGAAGGAAACCAAAAAACAGAAAAATGGGAAACATATACCGATGCATATAATTACAAATATATTTACTGTGCCGAAACAAAATCAACAGCCTATTACATTAACGATGGAACTATGTTTTACTTCACGGCATTTTATGGCGACAAAAAATCGGCTTTATACTTTTTATACCTTTCGGCTTATAAAATTTATTTGGGCAACAATGAGTTTATTCGCATTGAAGACAGCATTCCACTTCATCAGGTTCAAAGATTGGGTTTCTTCACTTGGTTACACGATTTTATAGCTCCTTTTTATCAAACAATAAAGATTATATTTACATCGGAAATGAGTTCGACCGATAGATTTCAGGGCAAAGGAGAATACATTATTAACACGAAAACAGAGAAATTTACAGGCAAAAAATCCGTAAAACTCAGCCAAAGCACAATTACTGTGAACGAATACGGATTGAAAGAATTTGAATATAAATCAGAAAAAATTAAAATAAAAGCAGAATGCGAAAAATTATCATATTAAACATGCTATTATTATCTGTATCAGGTATTTTTGCACAAAACGACCTTACAATAACCGATAGCGTTACTTATTCACTGTATTATCAGGGAAAATGGAACGAACTGATTAAATATGGCGATGCAGCAATAGCCGATAATATTGATTTTAAATGGTTACGTCAACGTTTAGGCTACGCGTGGTATATGAAAGGCAATTACTATAACGCTATGAAACATTATGAAAAAGCATACGCATTTGACGTTACCGATAAAACAACACTGCTTTATCTTTATTATTCGGGATTAAATACCGGAAACAGTTCTTATTCAAGATATTTTGCCGAAAAGTTTCAGGATGAAACCAAAAATTATTTTAAGATAAAAGCATTTAAACCATTTGATGTATTTGATGCTGAGTTCAATTACAAATCAAATGATTATTTTTTACGATCGGCTGCCACATATTTTCGTGGTGGCATCAACTCTCAATTTGGTTACAGGCTAAACCTTTATCAGACTTATGCTAACTTCCGACAGGAAGTTGAATATGGAACTGTACAATTGAAACAAAATGAATATTTTGCTTTGCTCACATATACACTTACTCCAAAAACTTATCTGAGTGGAGGTTATCATTTAATAAACACCTACGTAAATTCCGAATCTGAACAAAACATATATCACGGAAATTTATTCTTCGGAAAAATTCAGCAAAATATACATCGCTATGATTTATCACTGAGTACTTCTGTTTATAACAATGAATTTGGTAATGTTTTTCAGGCAGGAACACAATTTGGGGTAGTATTGCCGGGTAAATTTTATCCATATCTAAAAAGTTCAGTTTACTATATGAACGATTTTGGCACCGGAAGAATGGTTTTTCAGCAATCTGCCGGTGCTTTTGTAATGAAAAAACTATGGGCTGAAGCTAATGTAACATTAGGCAATCAGAATAATTTAACCGATGCGAATGGATTGTATTTCTACAACTCTTATGACCCGACAATATTTCGAACCGGGTTATCGCTTTTTGCATATCTGAATAAAAACATAATTTTATCAACAAACTATACTTACAATAAAAAGGAAGTTACAGAAACTTTGTTCCAATACAATCAACATTCAATTACAGGAGGAATAATATGGAAACTATAAAAAAGATATTTCTGATTGCTTTGCTTGCAATTTTCAGCAATGCATCTGCACAAACAAGCAAGTATAGCGCCGCTTTTCATAAAAGTTACGAGTTTGAAAAAACATCGAATTACAGTTCCGCAATAAAAGAGCTGACTAATATTTACAAAGCGGATGATTATTTTTTAAATATTCGTTTTGGTTGGCTTTATTATCTTTCGAAAAATCATACTGAATCAATTAAATATTACGAAAAAGCAATCACGCTGAAGCCTTATGCCATAGAAGCAAAATTTGGTTGCATAAAACCATTGAGCGCTATCGAAAATTGGGAAAAAGTTAAAGATCAATATCATAAAATTTTGAAAATTGACCCGCAAAACACGGTGGCCAATTACTGGCTGGGAGTAATTTATTATAACCGGAAAGATTATGTAGCTGCAAACAAACTCTTCGAAAAAGTGGTAAACCTCTACCCTCTCGATTACGATTCGGTAATTATGCTTGCATGGACAAAACTTAACCTTGCCAAAAACAACGAAGCAAAAGTACTTTTTAATCATGCACTTACGCTTCGCCCAAACGATAGTTCTGCTTTAAGCGGGCTGAAACTTATAAAGTAAAATATCAAAATTTTTATATTAAAATTTCACAGAAAAACAAGATTATATTATATTTTGAAGTAATAAGAATAATCTAAACAAAATAAAATTTTGAGATAATTAAAATGTGTTACCAATATTTCGGTAGCACGTTTTTTTTATAGAATAAATATAAAACGTTCAAAAATTAGTTCAAAAAATAAATATAATACAGATGTATCAAAGCTAAAACTTTATAACTCGCTGTTTGTTTATCTTGCTTATCACTTTTTTAATGCTTATCTTTGCAGGTTCATTTTTTTAGAAAACCGGTTAATAAATTTTTTGTTATAACACTAATATTTAGCCATTTAGCTAACGATATTTAAGTTTACTTATTTTGAAAACATATACAGAATACATTCCCTTAGTTGACGATAACCAACAGGTAGAAGTTACAGGCGCGCGCGTTCACAACCTGAAAAATATCGATGTAAATATTCCACGCAACGCACTTACTGTTATAACGGGACTTAGTGGCAGCGGAAAATCTTCGTTGGCTTTCGATACAATTTTTGCCGAAGGGCAACGCCGTTATATCGAAACTTTCTCGGCTTACGCGCGTACTTTTTTGGGTAATATGGAACGCCCCGATGTGGATAAAATCACCGGACTCAGCCCTGTGATTTCTATCGAACAGAAAACTACCAATAAAAACCCGCGTTCAACTGTTGGTACTACTACTGAGATTTACGATTTTCTACGTTTGCTCTACGCGCGTGCAGGTGAGGCTTACTCGTACATTTCCGGTGAAAAAATGGTAAAATACACTGAAGAGCAAATTATCGACTTGATTTTTGAAGATTACGAAGGAAAGAAAACTTACCTGCTTGCTCCTGTTGTGCGTGGTAGAAAAGGACATTACCGCGAACTTCTTGAACAAATTCGCCGTAAAGGTTTCGTATGGGTGCGCATTGATGGCGAATTAAAGGAAATAACCCATGGTATGAAAGTAGATCGCTATAAAATTCATGATATTGAAATTGTAGTGGATAAATTACTTGTAAGCGCCAAAGACCGCCAACGCTTGAAACAATCGCTTGAAAAAGCCATGCAACAAGGTAATGGAATTGTGATGTTGCTCGATGGAAATACTGATGAAGCGCGTTATTTCAGTAAATCGCTAATGTGTCCAACAAGCGGAATCTCTTACGATGAACCTTCGCCACATCATTTCTCTTTCAATTCGCCGCATGGCGCATGTCCGCATTGTAAAGGTTTGGGATATGTAAATCGGATTGATATGGATAAAATAATTCCGGATCGTACGCTGAATATCTTCAACGGAGGAATAAAACCGCTTGGAAAACATAAAAATTCTACCATTTTTTGGCAGATTGAAGCCATTCTCGAAAAATACGACTGCACTCTGAAAACACCCCTCAAGGATGTTCCCGACGAGGCCATTGATGAAATTATGAACGGCACAGAAGAACGACTGAATATAAAAAATCAGTCGCTTGGCAATTCAAATTACTTTCTGAGTTACGATGGCATTTTGAAATACATCGAAATGCAGCAGGAAAATTCTGCTTCGGCAACGGAACAAAAATGGGCGAACCAGTTTTCGAAAGAAATTAAATGCCCAGAATGTAATGGTCAGCGATTGAGAAAAGAATCATTGTACTTCAGAATTCATGATAAAAACATTGCCGAACTTGCCCAAATGGACATTTCATATCTTGTGAAATGGTTTGGTGAAGCTGAAAAGTATTTAAACGACAAACAAAAATTAATTGCTACAGAAATTCTGAAAGAAATTCGTTCGCGTTTACAGTTTTTGCTCGATGTTGGTTTAAGTTATATTTCGCTCAATCGCAGTTCGCAGTCGCTTTCGGGCGGCGAAAGTCAGCGCATAAGGCTTGCCACACAAATAGGTTCACAATTGGTAAATGTGCTTTATATTCTCGATGAGCCAAGTATCGGGCTGCATCAGCGCGATAATGTACGCCTTATAAACTCTCTGAAACAACTGCGCGATACAGGAAATTCAGTAATTGTTGTAGAACATGATAAGGAAATGATGCTCTCGGCCGATTATGTGGTCGATTTGGGTCCAAAAGCAGGTCGCTTGGGCGGTCAGGTGGTTTTTGCAGGTACTCCTATTGAAATGCTTAAAGCTGACACACTGACTTCAGCATATCTGAATGGAAAGAAGCAAATTGAAATTCCAGAAAAAATTCGTGAAGGTAACGGCAATTTAATTACTCTAAAGGGTGCTCGTGGTAATAACCTTAAAAATATCGATGTCAGTTTTCCACTTGGAAAAATGATTTGCGTAACAGGCGTTTCGGGCAGTGGAAAATCAACACTTATAAACGAAACTTTGCAGCCCATTCTCAGTCAACATTTTTACCGTTCTCTCAAAGATCCACTGGAATATAATTCAGTAGAAGGAATTGACCATATTGATAAAGTTGTTGAAGTAGATCAATCGCCTATCGGACGTACACCACGCTCCAATCCAGCTACTTACACAGGAGTTTTCTCCGACATTCGCAATCTTTTTGTAACGCTACCCGAAGCTAAAATCCGTGGCTACAAGCCCGGACGATTTTCGTTCAACACTGCCGGCGGACGTTGCGAAGTTTGTGGAGGAAACGGTTATAAAACAATAGAAATGAATTTTTTGCCTGATGTGTATGTTCCCTGTGAAGCTTGTGATGGAAAACGTTACAACCGCGAAACGCTTGAAGTTCGGTTTAAAGGAAAATCTATTGCCGATGTACTTGATATGACAATAAATATGGCGGTAGAGTTTTTTGAAAATCAACCGCAGATTTTACACAAAATCAAAACTTTGCAGGATGTAGGGCTTGGATATATAAAACTCGGACAATCGAGTACTACGCTTTCGGGAGGCGAAAGTCAGCGTGTGAAACTTGCAACTGAACTTGCTAAACGCGATACCGGAAAAACGCTTTATATCCTTGATGAACCAACAACAGGATTGCATTTCGAAGATATACGCGTTTTACTTGGCGTATTAAACCGATTGGTTAACAAGGGTAACACCATAATTATCATCGAACATAATATGGATGTAATAAAATCAGCTGATTACATTATCGATATCGGACCCGAAGGTGGCGCAGGAGGTGGTCAAATTATTTGCACCGGTACCCCGAACGAAGTTGCAGCAAATAAAAACAGTGAAACAGGAAAATTCTTAAAAATGGAAATTGCGTAGAACGGGTATCGCGAATATGATTTTTATTTTTTCCATACGAAACAACAACATTCACCTTCATCACAAAAAGTGAATAAAAACAGATTAGACACAATAAGAATTTTATCATCCCAATAAGAAAAAAATTGTATCTTTGATTTTTCATTATAAATGAAAATGAAAAAACAAGTTTAAATACTGTCAAATTGTAAATTGTAAATTAAATATTATGCCACCTATTGTTAAAACCATACTTTTTGGCGCAGGTGCATTTACTGTTTTTACAGTAATTGCAGTAATTCTCAAATATGCTACCGGTCAATTGCCACAGGAAGACGCTTTTCTGGGTATTTTCACTCAAACAGATTTATTACTCGGCTTAGTGGTTGCAATAGTAGTAACTCTTTCGCACGAGCGAAGAAAAAATCTAAAAAAGTAAATTGAAGTATTATCAAAAACGTTTTCTGAGAGTTTCTGAATGCAACAATCAACAATAAAATATATAATTCAATTTCTTGCCGGCGACAATATTTCTACTGAAATATTGGATAAAATTGGCTATACATCAAATGCCGATGAATTCCCGAAATATAAATTAGTAATTAAACCCTCAGGTTTTTTTGACGAAGATATTTATGGTACTGAAAAATCTTTGCCGGTTTTACCACTAAAAATTTGGGAAGAGTCGCCTATTCTTTTTGGCGAAGCGGAATCAGAAATGATAGGTGAAACTTTAATTCTTAGCGCTGATTTAGTAGCCTCCGCTTTTTTTATGCTTACCCGTTACGAAGAATTTGTAAGAAAAGAAGTACGCGATGTTCATGGTCGCTTCCCCGGAAAGGAATCCTTAGCTTATCGCGCAGGTTTTATCGATCATCCGATTATTGATGAGTATTCAGTCCATTTTCGTAAATTACTCCAAAATTCAGGCTTCGATGTACCCGAATATCAAAATCGTATAAAAAAGATTTATCTTACCCACGATGTTGATAGTGTTTCACATTTCAGAAATGTAAAAAGCCTTGCAGGCGCACTACTACGTGGGATTAAAAGACGTAAGGAAGCATCAAAAGCTTTGAAAAGTTTTTTTGGAGGACTACGTTACGATCCCTGGTACACCTTTCCATTTTTATACAAAATCAACAACGAACTGATACAAACTATTGGTAGCGATCGTTGCGAAACATTACTTTTTATCCGATCGAGTAACTCGCGCCGCAAAGAAGACAAACCTGTTCCTAACTTAACACATCCGGATTATCAGCATCTTATTAAATATTCAAAACGCAAAGGAGTAAGAATTGGACTACATGCGAGTTATGCTGCGGGTATAAAACCCGACCTGATAGCTGATGAAAAAAGAAAACTTGAAGTTCACGCAAAAATTAATGTCTGTTGCAACCGACATCACTATTTAAATACACGCGAACCTTTTGATATGATTGCTTTGCTTCATGCCGGAATTACACATGATTTTTCGATGGGTTATGCTGATATGGCCGGATTCAGATTGGGCACTTGCCGACCCGTACAATGGATAAACCTGCTCACTGGTGAAGTAACTGAGCTTACACTTCATTCGCTGCAAATAATGGATGTGAGCCTTAACGATAAGCGTTATATGTATATGAGCTCTCATGATGCATTACAATACTGCACCCAACTAATTGATACAGTGGAAAAATATAGTGGTGAATTAGTTTTACTCTGGCATAATACCTCAGTGGAAAAAACGCCTAACAGTTACCATCGCTCACTTTATAAAGACATAGTTAAGTACCTGCATACCAAATGAGTAAAACTATAGTTTCGGCAGCAACGAGCGATATATATACTGACCAGAGAGTGCTGAAAACTGCATATACACTGCACAATCAGGGCTATAATATCACAGTTTTAGGTCGTTTGCGTCATAATAGTAAACCTGTTACAGAGCCGTTTTGCGTAAAACGTTTTAAACTTTGGTTTAATACCGGTTTTATGTTTTATGCTTGCTTTAATTTACGTTTATTCATTTATTTACTTTTCTCGAAATATGATATTATTTTATCGAACGACACCGACACGCTATTATCGTGTTATTTAGCTTCAAAAATTCGTCAAAAAAAACTTGTATTCGATGCTCATGAATTATTTCCCGAAATTCCCGAATTATATCATCGACCAATAATTAAGAAGTTTTGGACAATTGCTGAAAACCTTTTATTCCCTCAATTGTCTTATTGTTACACAGTTTCTCAATCGATTGCAGATTATTATAAAAATAAATACAACGTACCGATGCAGGTTGTAAGAAATATTCCTGCTTTAAATGTTACAAATCAAAAAGAAGAAAAAATATTAAACTTCGGTAATCAAAAGATAATTTTATATCAGGGCGCCGTAAATACCGGACGTGGAATAGAGTGGATACTAAAAGCGATGCCTATGATACAAAATGCTGTATTTGTGATTATTGGCGATGGCGATATTCTTAAAGAATTAAAACAACTTACATACGAACTGAAAATTTCAGAAAAAGTTATTTTTATTGGAGCA
>CAYONE010000111.1:0-11702 GCA_964405245.1 uncultured Paludibacter sp. | reverse complement strand
TCGGGAGCAGCCGCTTATGCAGCTACACAATTAGCCCTTCGCCCTGAAAATAAAGATAAAAACATTGTTGCTTTATTACCCGATACAGGCGAACGCTATCTTTCAACATTGCTTTATGCTTTCGAAGAATACCCATTATAATTTACAATTTTTTCATTTACAATTTACAATTAACTCGAAACTCGAAACTCGAAACTCGAAACTCGAAACGAAACACAAAACTCGAAACAAATTAATAATATGTCACAAAAATTTGAAACACTGCAAATTCATGCAGGACAGGAAGTGGATAAAACCACCAACGCGAGGGCAGTGCCCATTTACCAAACTTCATCTTATGTTTTCGACGATGCCCAACATGGAGCAGATCTTTTCGGATTGCGAAAATTCGGAAATATTTATACCCGTTTGATGAATCCTACAACTGATGTTTTCGAAAAGCGCATTGCAGCGCTAGAAGGTGGTATCTCGGCTTTGGCTACTTCTTCCGGACAGTCGGCTCAGTTTATCGCGCTGAATAATATTTTACAAAACGGCGATAATTTTGTTTCTTCATCACACCTTTACGGCGGAACATACAATCAGTTTAAAGTGCAGTTCAAACGTCTTGGTGTAGAAGTCCGTTTCGTGAAAAATGATGAACCTGCAGAATACGAAACTCTGATTGACGACAAAACCAAAGCAATTTATTTAGAAACCATAGGCAATCCCGATTTGAATGTGCCGGATTTTGAAGCCATAGCAGCCGTTGCCGACAAACACGGCATCCCATTAATAGTTGATAATACATTTGGCGCCGGTGGAGCTATTTTTCAGCCATTGAAACACGGAGCAAGCATTGTGGTTGAATCTGCTACAAAGTGGATTGGCGGACACGGAACATCGTTAGGCGGTGTAATTGTCGATAGCGGAAAATTCAACTGGGGAAATGGAAAATTTCCATCATTTACCGAGCCTTCCGAAGGATATCATGGTTTGGTTTTCTGGGATGTTTTTGGTTTCGATGGACCTTTCGGAAATATTGCTTTCAATATTCGTGCTCGTGTCGAAGGTTTACGCGATTGGGGAAATGCCATCAGCCCTTTCAATTCTTTCCTTTTGATTCAGGGACTTGAAACGCTATCGCTCCGTGTTGAACGTCATGTTGAAAACGCTCAGAAAGTGGCCGAATGGCTCGAAAAACATCCGAAAGTGGAATATGTAAATTATCCCGGTCTGAAAAGCAGCAAATATCACGAAATAGCAAAGAAATATTTTACGCGCGGTTTTGGAGGAGTGCTAACCTTTAAAGTAAAGGGAGATTCTAAAAATGCCGATACTTTGATTGATAATGTGAAACTAATCAGCCATTTGGCGAACGTTGGCGATGCAAAATCGCTAATTATTCACCCGGCTGCCACTACACACGAACAACTTTCTCCTGAAGATCAGATTGCTTCAGGCGTAGTGTCGGGCTTAGTGCGCATTTCGGTTGGAATTGAGCATATCGACGATATTCTTGCCGATTTGGAACAAGCATTGGGAGCGATATAAGTGTTTAGAATTTTGTTTTTTTATTGTTTTATGAAATTTCGCATGGTAATATAGCTGTGCGATTTTTTTTATTTACAAGTAAATTTATCACAGAAATTTATCAGGAGCGCTTTTTGAAATTATTTTGTAAAAGAATTATAACCAAATTGTCAAAAGAAACAATCGATACAGAAAGTATTGAAACTCTCTTAATAGAAAGTTATTAACTAATTCAAAAGAAAAGGTTTTTTTCCATGATTTTGAATTAATTTTGTACCTTAAAATATCAATAATTATGTGGCAAAAAATATCAGATTTAATGCTTCAGTTTTGGGATTTATTAATCCGATTTGTTAGAAATTTCATTTCATGGCGTAAAGCACGTCTGGAGCGTTTTCACAATCTCGTTTGGTATAAGAAACTTGCCAATATTTTCATTACTTTTTGTTGGATGTTTTTGCTCTTTCTTTTTTTTATCGATATCAACTTCTTGTGGTTGTTTGGTAAATCACCAACAATGAAAGCCATAAGTAATCCGCCTCAAAGCCTTGCTTCTTTAATTATTAGCTCAGATGATAAAATAATTGGGAAGTATTTTCGCGAAAACCGTATGCCTGTAGTTTTCGAAGAAATATCTCCAAAACTTATTGAAACGCTTATTGCTACTGAAGACGAAAGATTTTATAAACATTTTGGTATCGATTTTCAGGGGGTTTTTGCTGCCGGTAAAGATATGCTTAAAGGAAACGCTCGCGGCGCAAGTACTATTACTCAACAATTGGTGAAGAATATGTACAAAACCCGCGATCAATATTCAAGAGGGTTATTTGGTTATATTCCGGGAGTAAAGCTCGTTATAATGAAGATGAAAGAATGGATAACTGCCGTGAAAATTGAATTGAAGTATTCTAAGGAAGATATTCTTACCATGTATTTAAACACGGTTGACTTTGGTAGTAATGCATATGGTATAAAAACAGCTGCTAAAACCTATTTCAAAGTTAAACCTGTTAATTTAAACTATGAACAATCGGCAACTTTAGTTGGTTTGCTAAAAGCCACAACAGCTTACAATCCGATAGCAAATCCAAAACGCTCGCTTGGACGACGAAATGTGGTGCTACAGAATCTTGCAAATAAGGAAGTGATAACACAGCATATCTGCGATTCATTGAAAAAATTGCCTATTACCATGAATTACAGTGTAGAGCAATCTTACGAAGGCGATGCTTTGCATTTCAGAACATTTCTTGATAAATATCTTAGCGAATGGGAAGAACAAAACGGATTTGATATTTATTCGGACGGATTGAAAATATATGTAACTATTGACTCAAGGTTGCAAAAATACGCAGAAGAAGCCGTTCAAAAACACATGAAATTACATCAGCAACGTTTTTTCTCGCACTGGCGCGGACAAAACCCCTGGCGCGATGAAGATGGCAATGAAATTCCGAATTTTATTGAAAATATCGCACAAAAAACCGGAACATATGCATCGTTAAAAAAGAAATTTGGAAGTAATACCGATTCTATTGATTATTATCTGAATTTACCCCACCGAACCAAAGTTTTTGATTACAAAAATGGCGAGAAAGACACTACATTAAGCGTGATGGATTCAATCAGATATATGAATCACTTTTTACATGCTGGTTTTGTGGCAATGGAACCCAATTCAGGTCAGGTTAAAGCTTGGGTTGGCGACATTGATTTTAATTTCTGGAAATACGATAAAGTTGCACAATCAAAAAGACAACCGGGATCTACATTTAAGCTTTTTGTTTACACGGCTGCAATGATGCACGGAATGTCGCCCTGCGATACAAAAACTGACAAACCGGTAACCTGGGAATACGATGAAAATGGGAAAAAAGAAGTATGGAAACCGCGAAATGCCAACAGATCATATATTGGGAATGTTACTCTTAAACATGCTTTTGCCCGATCCATAAATACTATTGCAGTACAACTTGCACAGGAAGTTGGAATTGATGAAGTGGTAAAATATGCTCATTTACTTGGAGTTAAAACTCCGCTTGAACTTCAGCCATCGGTCTGTTTGGGTTCATCGGATGTGTCGTTGCTTGAGTTGGTAAACTCCTTTGGAACAGTTGTAAACGAAGGAATTTTTCATGAACCTGTGCTCGTTACAAAAATTGAAGATGCTAAAGGCAATGTGGTTTATCGACCTTACAACAATACCAAAAGAGTTATTACTTATGAAGCTGCATGGCTTGTAACCGAACTTTTGAAAGGTGGAATGACTGAACCAGGAGGAACAACTCAAGCACTGTGGGAATGGGATTTATTCAGATGGAAAACTGAATTTGGAGGAAAAACAGGAACATCGTCAAATTATTCCGATGCATGGTTTGTGGGAGTTACTCCAAAAATTATTGGCGGTGCATGGGTTGGCGGCGATCATCGCAGTGTTCATTTTCGTTCAACTCATTTGGGCGAAGGTGGTAGAAGCGCATTACCAATTTTCGGACTATTTATGGAAAAGTTACTTGCTGATGAAAATTTCAAACATTACAGGGCAAAATTTCCTAAAGAACCAAAAGAAAAAATTTCAAGAAATTACAGATGTCATACTTATATAAAACGCGATACTACTGAGAGAGAAGAAGAAATTATTGAACCCTTACCAACTCCGGTATCAACTATTAATTCTGAAAATCAAAATTGATTTTTAAAATTTGAAAATAAACAACAATTAGCATTTTCTCAACATGAAAAGTTATTTCACATATACCAAACCCGATTTTAAGTTTGTAATTCAATTTTTTGTGATATGGGTTTATTTGAATTCGGCATTTAATATTTTGGGATTATGGATTATTAAGCAAATAAGCGGAACCGAATTTCAACCTTTACAAAATGTATTTGTTGAGTTTTTAAAGCCGATAATTATACAAAGCGTTGTTTTTGGAGTATGTTTTTTAATTGCAATTACATTTTTAAGAAGTAGAAAATTATCAATTTATTTATTTTCTGTTGTTCAGTTTATCGTTTTTAATTTTATCTTTTTAATAAATTTAAAAACAACAGGTGGTATTCATTTTGAAACTACATGGAATAATTTCGGGCTGCATTATCTGAGTTACAACGGTCAGTATATGATAGATATTTTACAGACACTCTTTCCGATGAGTGGCGAATTTGAAGGAGAAATTTTTAAACCGACTGAAACTTTAAAGTTTTATTTTTACTGGATAATACTTATAAATTTATATTTTGCATCAATATCTTTAATTTCACAAGCTGTTTACAGATTTATAAGAACAAACCCAATTGGAAATGAAAATTTACAAACCGTCCAATAAAGAATTTGTTTATCAATTAAAACACAAATCCCGGTTTAAACGACCGGGATTTGTGTTTTAATTTTAAATAAAGCTGGTTTACACAATCAACATTGCATCGCCGTAAACTCCAAATTTATAACCTTCGGCAATTGCTACATCGTAAGCATTCATCACCTGATCGTAATCGCCAAATGCTGCGGTTACCATAAGCAAAGTTGATAAAGGAAGGTGAAAATTAGTAACCATAGAGTTTGCTACAGTGAAATCATAGGGAGGAAAAATAAATTTATTTGTCCATCCATCATATGGTTTAATTTTTCCTTCAGTACCTACAACTGTTTCGAGAGCACGCATAACGGTTACTCCAACTGCGCAAATATTTTTTTCCTGATCTTTTGCTTTATTAACTCTGTCAACTGTTTCAGCAGGAATCATCATTTGTTCAGAGTCCATTTTATGTTTAGTGAGGTCTTCTACATCAATTTCTCTGAAGTTTCCGAGGCTCATGTGCGAAGTAAGAAATGTGGTGTCGATACCTTTAATTTCCATTCGCTTAAAAAGTTCACGGCTGAAATGAGTTCCGGCAGCTGGTGCTGATACTGCACCTTCGTTTTTCGCGAAAATTGTCTGAAAGCGATCAGCATCTTCAGGCTCAACCGGTCTTGAAATCATATTTCTCGGAAGTGGTGTTTCGCCAAGATTAAAAAGACTTTTCTTGAACTCCTCATGTGTTCCATCGAAAAGAAAACGCAGTGTTCGCCCACGTGAGGTAGTATTGTCGATAACTTCGGCAACCACTGAATCATCATCGCCAAAGTAAAGTTTATTGCCAATACGGATTTTGCGGGCAGGTTCTACAAGTACATCCCATAAGCGCATTTCACGATTTAATTCACGTAACAAAAACACTTCAATTTGCGCCCCTGTTTTTTCTTTATTCCCGAACATACGTGCCGGAAATACTTTCGTATCGTTGAAAATGAATAAATCACCTTCGTTGAAATAATCAAGTACTTCTTTGAAAACTTTGTGCTCAATTTTTCCATCTTTACGGTGAAGTACCATAAGGCGCGATTCATCGCGATGATGAGAAGGATACTGAGCAATCTGGTCTTCGGGTAATTTGAATTTAAACTTTGATAATTTCATGTCTCTTTTTTTGTTTTTTGCGTCGCTTTTTGGCGACATGGAATAAAATAAATTATATAATTAGCTTAAAAATCTAATATTAATGTGAGTATTAATTCTCAGATATGTTAGTTTTAAGCATTTCAGTTTCAATTTTATCGAGGAGCTCATTAACATCCATACAATTGTTTATCGAAATTTCGCCAATTCTTGTACGTTGCAACGCTGTTAAGTGTGCTCCACTTCCGAGCGCCGTTCCAATGTCGCGGGCTAAAGCGCGAATATAAGTTCCTTTACTGCAAACTACTCTTATATGTAACACAGGATTTTCGAATCGTAACACTTCTATTTCATCAATCACTAAAAGTTTTGGTTTCAGTTCAACTTCCTGTCCGTTACGGGCATAATCATAAGCTCTTTTGCCTTCAATTTTTACGGCTGAAAATACAGGTGGTACTTGTTGTATTTCACCTTTAAATTCAGGAATTATTTTGTCAATCAATGCTCTGTCGATATGTTCAGTTGGATAACGAAAATCTATCGGTTTTTCCAAATCGAACGATGGTGTGGTTGCACCTAACTCGAGCGTAGCGATATATTCTTTAGTCTGATACTGAAATTCCTCAATTCTCCGCGTTGCTTTGCCAGTACAAATTATTAAAACACCGGTTGCTAAAGGATCAAGCGTGCCAGCATGACCTACTTTCAGTTTTTTTAATTTCAGCGTTTTAAGTATCTTCCATCTAACCTTGTTTACCACATCAAACGATGTCCAGTGTAAAGGCTTATCAACACATATTATCTCTCCCTCAATAAAATCCATCTAAAATTTATATGTATTTTTTTGTTTCAACAACAATTTTGAAATTTTCAAATTCTCAATCCCGAAGCGTTGGGACAAATCTTCAAATTAACACAACACTAATTCACCAATCATCAATCACTTCCCGACACTTCAGGACACCAATCACTTACATTACACTCAAATCCAACCCAAAAGCAAGCAAAACTAAAATTAATACACCTACTGAAATTCTATAATAGCCGAATGCTTTGAAACCGTATTTTGTAAGAAATCCGATAAAAAACTTAATAGCAGCCATAGCAACAATAAAAGCAACAACATTTCCGATAAGTAACAGCGTTAAATTATCCTTCAGAAGTTCCATTCCTGTAGGTTCTGTTACCAATTTCAGAAGTTTATAACCCGAGGCGGCCGCCATAGTAGGCACTGCAAGAAAAAAAGAAAATTCAGCAGCATTTTTTCGGTTAAGTTTTGTTGTCATACCTCCAACTATGGTTGCCATGGAGCGCGATACTCCCGGAATCATTGCAATAACCTGAAAAAAGCCAATTTTGAGTGCCCGTTTCCAATCCATTTCCTGATTTTCAGCAGGTTTATTGAACCATTTATCAACAAACAACATCAGAATTCCTCCCAGTACAAGCATTAGTGCTACTACAATCACATTTTCGAGAAGCGAATCGATAAAATCGCTTAAAAGAAAACCAAGTACTAAAGCCGGTAAAACTGCTATCAGTAATTTTACATAAAAATCCACCGATTGAAAAAAACGCTTCCAATAAAGTACAATAACTGACAAAATAGCGCCAAACTGAATATTTACGGTAAAAGCTTTCACAAATTCCGAACTTTCAACACCGAGCATTTTTTGAGCTATAATCATGTGTCCTGTTGAAGAAACAGGCAGATATTCGGTAATTCCTTCTACTATTGCAATTATGATAGTTTGAAAAATACTCATTTATTTTCTTTTTTGGGTTTATACATGATAGCAAAAATGATAAAAAGAAAACCAAAAAAAGAAACCATTGGACCTACGGTTATGCGACGCGAACTGAAGATATCAGGATTAAATTCGGTAACAGTGGTTGATCCGGTCATTAATATAAAACCGAGAACAATAATAATAAAACCTACGGCAATTAATATCAGATTCAATTTGTCGAGAGTGAATTTTTTATCGTTTTCGATATTTTTCTTTTCTTCGGAAACACTGTTGACTTGTTTTGTTTTCATAAGTTACTAAATATTATGTTTGGTTGATTTTATTTACATTGAATGTATTTGATCGGTTTTCATACGGATAAATTTGTTTACCGCAAGATATGAGGAAACTGCGGTAAGCGAAATTCCCAATACAATAACACTTAATAATACATATAATATTGTCAGCATACTAAATTCCATTCCGGTAAGAGCAAATTCATGAAGTACATAATAAATCATTCCTGCCAGAAAAAATAAGGCTATAAATGCGGCAATCAAACCGTTTATCATACCCCTAATTATATAAGGTTTACGGATAAATCCGGCTGTAGCACCTACAAGTTTCATGGTGTTAATTAAAAAACGATTTGAATAAACTGTTAATCGTACCGTGTTATTAATTAGTACCAAAGATATAACAGTTAATATGGCTACCAAACCGAGTAAAACAATACTGATTTTTTTTACATTATCGTTCACTAAACTGACCAAATCTTTTTGATAGGCAATTCTGTTGATATTTTCAAACTGACTTATTTTTGACTCAATAACTGAAACACTATCAGGATTGGCATAATCGGCTTTAAGTTTTACTTCAATAGATGCAAGCAAAGGATTGTAACCTAAAAATTTCTTTGGATCTTCTCCTAATGATGAGATTAATTCTTTCAAAGCTTCATCTTTCGAAATATATCGATGCGATTTTACAAAAGGTGATTTCTCTAAATATTTATCAATTCTATCAACATAATCTTTATCAATTTCGTCGTTGAGAATAACCGAAAGACTTATGTTTTCTTTAACATGAATGCTCAAATCGCGGGCTGTAAATAGAATCAGGCACAATAATCCAACCAAAAATAGCACCAGCGACATACTTATAACAGATGTAAAATGAACCTGAAAAAATTTCTTATTTGCGTTATTAATTTCTTTTGACATATATAATTTTATACGATTATAGTTTTTTTTGATTTTGAAATTTTCTTAAACTCATTGAATCCATATCCTGCAAAAAGCAAAATTAAAATTATTGATGAAGTTAGCGCTAATGTATTTCCAGTTTTATATGATACTGGTTCGAAACGGAATTCAATATTATAAGTTCCAGCTTTAAGTGGCATTGCTCTCAACAGATAGTTTGCTCTTAAATATGGAACTTTTTGTCCATCGATATATGCATTCCAACCTTTATTGTAGTAAATTTCAGAAAATACAGCCATTTGGTCGGTATTGGCACTAAACTCATAAGTTAAGTGATTTGGTTTATAGGTCAATAGTGATATTTTGGCTGTGCTATCAGGTGTTATCCTGGCAGGAAGCAATGATTCAAATTCCTTATCAGCAACCATTTGAGTTTTAGTGTTGATTTCGCCAACAAGTTTCATTTCTTCATCGGCATTGGCTGCTTTTATTACTTGAGATACAAGCCAGGCATTTCCGTTTGCTTTTGTGTTTTGGAGTGGTGCTGCATCTTTATTATAAATTACATATTTCATATTCATCATATTCAGCACGCCGAGCGAGTCGAAAACAGGAGCTATATCTTCAAAGGATTTAGCACTGTTAAATGCCCCGAACAGTTGTCCTATCTCTCCTTCAATTTGCATGTTAATCAATTCCTGATAGCGACGTATTTTTGCTGCGTGATATCCTCCGATATTTTTATGGAAATAGGAGGGAGAAGCATCGTTGAAAATATTTACTGTAGCATTTAGTACTCTGAACTGCGTTTTGTCCTGTAAAATATAATTATCGGCAGCAGTGGCTTGAATTAAATTATCAAACCTGCGTTTCATACCGAAATTATCGTCATTGAGATATCGTTTAGCTACAGGCATAAGGTCGGCAAGGAATAAAACACCAAAAAGTGCTATCGCGAGCGTTTGTTTTATTTTTTTATTGATATAAAGCCAAAGTAAACCGGCTGCACCTATTATAAAGGCGAATGAACGCCAGGCATCACTTTGCAACATCGCTTTGCGGTCAAGAGGTAATGTTTCGAGCATAAACGAATAATCACCCTTTAGTTGCAGTGCATCTGTATCAGATACAAAACTGCCAGCAAGCGAAGGTATTAATGCAAAAATAAGTGCAATGCCTGCTGTAATTCCAGTACTGATGTAGAGCGCTTTAAGTAATTTCTTTTGATCGATGTTTTGTTCAAGTATGTTTTTTAATGCAAGTATCGCGATTAGTGTAATTCCGAAGCCTGTAGCCACAAGAGTCATTGAAACAGTCCGGAATTTATTATACATTGGCACGTAGTCAATAAAAATATCAGTAAGCCACATAAAATTTCTTCCCCACGATAACATCAACGTTAAGGCTATCATTGGAACAAGCCAGAATAATATTCGACGTTCAACCACAAAAAAACCAAGCACAAAAAGGAAAATAATTACAGCTCCAAGGTAAACCGGACCCGAAGTGCCGGGTTGTGTTCCCCAATAAAGCGGAAGCTGCATTTCCTTCATCATTTTATCTACATTTGGAACACCAAAATTTTTAAGCTTCGATGCTGTGTTACTTTCGGCACTCAAAGTTCCGCCACTAGCGCCACCTTTAAAGTTGGGTATCAGCAAAGTCAAGGTTTCGTCCACGCCGTAACTCCACTGAGTAATATATTCTTTATTTAGCCCATGCTGTGAATTCTGATTATCAATAGTTAGTCCGTTTGATTTGCCACGCATGGTAAACTGTGAGTACTCATAAGTGGTGAGTAAGGTAGTGGCATTCATGCCCATTGAAATTACTAATGCAGCCAAAACTACTCCAGCTGATTTGAGAAATCGGATAAATTCTTTTTCTTTTATGCTGTAAATTAATTCTACAATTCCGAAGAATAGCAAAATAATTAAGGTGTAATAAAGTATCTGAATGTGATTTGCTCTGATAGCGAGGCTTAAAAACAGTGCTGTTAGCAAGCCGCCTTTAATAAGATTTTTTCGAAAAGTCATGTAAACCGAACCTATCAATGGCGCCATATAAGCAATAGTAATGGCCTTGGAATTATGTCCTGCCATTATTATTATAAAATTGTACGAAGCAAAAGTAAATGCTATTGAGCCTGCAATTGCCATCCATGGTTTAAGTCCGAACGAAAGTAATAGTATGTAAAAACCAATCAGATACAACATCATATATAAAACCGGTGCCTTGAATATACTGAACGCCCCTTCAATATATTGAACAAGATTGGATGGCTGTTTCATCGAAATTTGATAATTAGGCATTCCGCCAAACATGGAATTTGTCCAAAGCGTTACATCTTCATGTGTTTCGTTGTAGTCAACGGTTTCTTTTGCCATACACATCCAGCTTTCAGTGTCATGACCTAAAAGTTGTTTTCCTTCAATTACAGGGGTAAAATAAGCAAAGGATAATACAATAAACAACAGAATTGCAACAAAGTGTGGAGTGAATCCGGAAAGGAGCTTTTTATTCATCGGGTTGATATTTTTTTACAAAAAGGCACATTTTGGGAAAAATCACACAAAAGTACAATATTTTTGCCCGTTTGATACCTGCAGATACACTTAAAATTGTTAAAAAAAGTAACCAAGCATAATTTAATCATTGTTTTTATTTCCGTTATTTGTTTTCTGACTTAAAAATTTTTTTCTGGAATGATATACTGTGAAATTTTTTTTTGTGAATTTATTATCAATTTGTTTGATTTTGTTTATTAGACTTTATTTCGATTAATATTATATATCGCTGTTATTCAGCGTTATTCT
>CAYONE010000110.1:0-11725 GCA_964405245.1 uncultured Paludibacter sp. | reverse complement strand
TAATTGAAATGCCAGGATTAATTGGAAAAAAAATCGGAATGACATCCGTTTTCAGCGCCGACGGTAAAAATGTACCGTGCACTGTTATCGAAGCTGGTCCTTGTGTTGTAACTCAGGTAAAAACCGTAGAAAAAGATGGCTACAAAGCTATTCAGGTTGGTTTCATTCCAAAAAATGATAAACATACCAACAAAGCTGAAGCCGGACATTTCAAAGCTGCCGGAGTTCAACCACAAAGACACTTGGTTGAGTTCAATGGATTCGACAAAGAATTCAATACCGGTGATACACTCACCGTAGAAATGTTTGAACCAAATACTTTTATTGATGTTGTAGGAACATCAAAAGGTAAAGGTTTTCAGGGTGTGGTAAAACGTCACGGTTTTGGTGGTGTTGGTCAGGCAACGCACGGACAACATAACCGTTTGCGTGCACCGGGTTCACTTGGTGCGTCTTCTTATCCATCTCGCGTATTTAAAGGTATGCGTATGGGTGGGCGTATGGGAGGTTCACAGGTTTCTGTTATAAACCTTCTTGTGTTAAAAGTAATTCCAGAGCATAACCTCTTACTTGTAAAAGGTTCGATTCCGGGAGCTAAAGGTTCAATAGTAATTATTCATCTGTAAATATCATGGAACTTAGCATTAAAAATATTAAAGGAGAAAACACAGGTAATAAAATTAACCTGAGTGATGAAATTTTTGGTATAGAGCCAAACGACCATGCTATTTACCTGGATGTGAAACAATACCTCGCTAACCAGCGTCAGGGAACTCACAAATCTAAAGGACGTAGTGAGCTTGCCGGTTCTACACGTAAACTTGGTCGTCAGAAAGGCGGAGGTGGCGCTCGTCCGGGCGATATTAAATCGGGTGTAAGAGTTGGTGGTGGTCGTATGTTTGGTCCTGTGCCACGCGATTACAATTTTAAACTGAATAAAAAAGTAAAACAACTTGCACGTAAATCTGCTTTGTCTTATAAGGCTAAAGAAGAGGCAATTACAGTTGTTGATACTATTGATTTTGCTGCACCGAAGACAAAAGATTTTATTGCAATGACAAAAAATCTTAATACAGCTGATAAAAAGTCGTTAATCATTTTAGCAAATGCAAATAAAAACGTATATTTGTCGGCTCGAAATTTGCCTTGGGTGAATGTCGTAACTGTTTCTGAATTAAATACTTATAAAGTACTTAATTCGAAATCTCTTGTGTTTACTGCAGAAGCGGTAGAAGCAATCGAACAAATACTTAAACCATAAGGAGGATCAGCAATGTCTATAATCATTAAACCAATAGTAACCGAAAAGCTTACAAAGCTTGGTGAGAAACTGAATCGATATGGCTTTAAGGTATTGAAAGATGCCAATAAAATTCAAATTAAAAAAGCTGTAGAGGATTTATATAATGTAACAGTAACCGATGTAAATACATCGATTGTAGCGCCAAAAGTTAAAAGTCGTAATACCAAATCAGGTGTTATAAATGGAAAAACTACTGCCTACAAGAAAGCTATTGTTACATTGAAAGATGGAGATCTAATAGATTTTTATAGCAACATCTAATCATTTACAATTTATTCATTTACCATTTACAATTTGAATAATGTAGAATTGGAAATGGTAAATTGTAAATAATCAAATAGTAAATTAAAAAAATGGCTGTACGTAAATTAAAGCCCACAACACCGGGGCAGAGACACAAAATTATTGGCACATTTGAAACAATTACTGCATCTGTGCCAGAAAAATCTCTTGTGGTAGGTGTTAATAAATCCGGTGGTCGTAACCACGACGGAAAAATGACAATGCGCTACATTGGTGGTGGCCACAAGAAGAAATACAGGGTAATTGACTTTAAACGTAATAAAGACGGTGTTCCAGCAACCGTAAAAACAATTGAATATGATCCGAATCGTTCGGCACGTATCGCTTTATTGTTTTACGCTGATGGAGAAAAAAGATATATTCTGGCACCCAATGGATTACAAGTAGGTCAGGTATTAATGTCAGGAACAGAAGCTGCACCCGAAGTTGGTAACTCGCTTCCGTTACAAAACATACCTCTTGGTACAATAATTCATAATATTGAACTTCGCCCTGGACAGGGAGCAGCAATGGTACGCTCTGCCGGAACTTTTGCTCAGTTAAACTCGCGCGAAGATAAATATGCAATTGTAAAATTGCCCTCAGGTGAATTAAGAAAAGTGTTGTCAACCTGCAAAGCTACAATTGGTTCGGTAGGTAATTCTGACCATGCACTTGAAAGATCAGGAAAGGCTGGACGCTCACGCTGGCTCGTACGTCGTCCACGAGTTCGTGGTGTTGTTATGAACCCTGTAGATCACCCAATGGGTGGTGGTGAAGGTCGTGCTTCAGGAGGTCATCCACGCTCAAGAAAAGGATTGTTGGCTAAAGGATACAAAACCCGTCATCCTAAGAAACAATCGAGTCAGTATATTATTGAAAGAAAGAAAAAATAATCAGAATAACTAAGTAAATAATATGAGTCGTTCATTAAAAAAAGGACCTTTTATTAATCTGAAGCTCGAGAAAAAAGTTTTAGCCATGAATGAAAACAACAAAAAAACTGTTGTTAAAACATGGTCTCGTGCTACGATGATATCACCTGATTTTGTAGGTCACACTATCGCAGTGCATAATGGTAATAAATTTATCCCGGTTTATATCACCGAAAATATGGTTGGTCATAAACTTGGCGAATTCTCGCCAACACGTATTTTCCGTGGACACGGTGGTAAAAAGAAATAATCCGTTCAATTCATAAATTGAGAAATTTAATAATAAGAAAAATGGGTGCAAGAAAAAAAATATCAGCCGATGCCAGAAAAGAAGCAAGTAAATCGCTTTATTTCGCTAAGCTCAACAACGTTCCTACATCTCCCCGAAAAATGAGGCTTGTAGCCGATATGATTCGTGGCATGGAGGTTAACAAAGCATTGAGCGTATTGAAATTTTCGTCGAAAGAGGCTGCCGGAAAACTTGAGAAATTACTTAAATCGGCTATAGCTAACTGGGAAACAAAGACAGAACAGAAGGCTGACAATGCCAACTTATATGTAAGTAAAGTATATGTAGATTCAGCAACTATGCTTAAACGTCTTCGTACAGCTCCACAAGGGCGCGGATACCGTATTCGCAAACGTTCGAATCATGTTACTATATTTGTAGATTCAATGATTACTAACGATAACGAAAAACAATAACTCGATGGGACAGAAAACAAATCCGATAAGTAACCGCCTTGGTATAATTCGCGGGTGGGATTCAAACTGGTACGGAGGAAACAATTACGGCGACACTTTGCTCGAAGACAGTAAAATCAGAAAATATCTGGCTGCTCGTCTATCAAAAGCAAGCATCTCACGTATCGTTATCGAGCGTACTTTGAAGTTAGTTACAATTACTGTTTGTACTGCCCGACCCGGTATTATTATCGGAAAAGGTGGTCAGGAAGTTGATAAACTAAAAGAAGAATTAAAAAAGATTACTGATAAAGATATCCAGATAAATATCTTTGAAATTAAAAGACCCGAACTCGATGCTGTTATTGTTGCTAACAATGTTGCTCATCAGGTTGAAGGAAAAATTGCCTATCGCCGTGCGGTGAAAATGGCAATTGCTTCAACAATGCGTATGGGAGCAGAAGGTATAAAAATTCAAGTGTCAGGTCGTTTAAATGGTGCTGAAATGGCACGTTCTGAAATGTATAAAGAAGGACGTACTCCACTTCACACTTTCCGTTCAGATATTGATTATGCCCATGCAGAAGCGTTGACTAAAGTTGGTCTTATTGGTATCAAAGTATGGATTTGCCGTGGCGAAATTTACGGTAAAGTTGACTTGGCGCCGAGCTTTACAGCTTCAAAAGATTCATCAAGAGGTGAACGTTTTAACGATCGTGGTAATGATCGCGGCGGTAAAGGTTTTGGTAAAAGAAAGAAAAAATAACTGTTAATAATGAATTTGATTTAAGGAAATTATGTTACAACCTAAAAAAACAAAGTTCAGGAGACAGCAGAAAGGTCGCATGAAAGGTGTGGCTCAAAGAGGCAATCAGCTTGCATTCGGCTCATTTGGTATAAAATCATTACAGTCAAAATGGTTAACTGGTCGTCAGATTGAGGCTGCCCGTGTAGCTGTAACCAGATACATGCAACGTCAGGGTCAGATTTGGATCCGTATTTTCCCTGACAAGCCTATCACCAAGAAACCTGCTGAAGTACGTATGGGTAAAGGTAAGGGTGCACCCGAAGGATTCGTTGCTCCTGTTACTCCAGGTAGAATACTTATCGAAGTTGAAGGAGTTTCTTTCGATATTGCAAAAGAAGCGCTCCGTTTAGCTGCTCAGAAGTTACCCGTCACCACAAAATTTGTGATCCGACGCGATTATGATTCAACTCAAAATGCATAAGGGAAAATGAAAACAAGAGAAATAAAAGAACTTACCAACAAAGAACTTCAGGAAAGAATGGATGTTGAAAAAGAACATCTTACACGACTGAAATTGAACCATACCATTTCTCCGCTTGATAATCCAATGCAAATAAAAGTGGTACGCAGAAATATTGCTCGTTTCGCTACAGAATTACGTCAACGTGAAACCCGCATTTAAAAATTAAACTCTGATGGAAAGAAATTTAAGAAAAGAAAGAACGGGTGTCGTTTTCAGCAACAAGATGGATAAAACCATAACCGTAGCTGTAAAGTGGAAAGAAAAACACCCTATTTACGGAAAATTCGTAAATAAGACAAAAAAATATCATGCTCACGATGAAAAAAACGAATGTAACATTGGTGATACAGTTCGAATTATGGAAACACGTCCGCTGAGTAAATTGAAAAGATGGAGATTAGTTGAAATTATCGAAAGAGTTAAGTAATTATGATACAGCAAGAAAGCAGACTAACAGTAGCGGATAATAGTGGTGCAAAAGAAGCATTATGTATTCGTGTATTGGGAGGTACCAGTAAACGCTATGCTACTCTGGGAGATATAATTGTAGTAGCAGTGAAAAGTGTTATTCCTTCATCAGATATTAAAAAGGGAATTGTATCAAAGGCGGTAGTTGTACGTACAAAGAAAGAAGTACGTCGTCCTGATGGCTCATATATCCGCTTCGATGATAATGCCTGTGTATTATTAAACAATGCAGGTGAAATAAGAGGAAGCCGTATTTTTGGACCGGTAGCCCGTGAGTTACGTGCAACAAATATGAAAATCATATCACTTGCACCGGAAGTGCTTTAATCTTTTAAATTTTACAGAAGATGAGTAAATTACATATTAAGAAAGGTGACATAGTATATGTTAACACCGGTGAGGATAAAGGAAAAACCGGACGAGTGCTCGAAGTTCTTGTGAAAGAGAAGCGTGCATTTGTTGAAGGTGTGAATATGGTGTCGAAAAGTACAAAGCCCAACGCAAAATCGCCACAGGGTGGTATTGTAAAAAAAGAAGCCCCGATTCACATTTCTAACCTCAATATAGTTGAAAAAGGTAAACCTGTACGTGTTGGACGTAAACTCAACGCTGAAGGAAAGTTGGTACGTTATTCAAAAAAATCAGGAGAGGAAATTTAAGTATGAATACAGCAAGTTTAAAACAGGAATACAGAGAAAGAATCATTCCTGCTCTGACAAAAGAATTCGGTTATAAAACCGTAATGCAAGTGCCAAAACTTCAGAAAATAGTACTTAATCAGGGTTTAGGAATTGCGGTTGCCGATAAAAAAATAATTGAAGTCGCTATCAATGAGATGACAACTATTAGTGGTCAGAAAGCAGTTTCTACAATATCAAAAAAGGATATTTCTAACTTTAAGGTTCGTAAAAAAATGCCTATCGGTGTCAGAGTAACATTGCGCGGCGATCGTATGTACGAATTTCTTGAAAGACTTATCCGTGTAGCGCTTCCACGTGTACGCGACTTTAAAGGTATTGAAAACAAACTCGATGGTAGAGGAAATTATACGCTTGGTATTCAGGAACAAATTATTTTTCCTGAAATCAATATTGATAACATCAGCCGTTTACTCGGTATGAATATCACATTTGTTACTTCGGCCAGTACCGACGAAGAAGGCTTTGCTTTACTTAAGGAATTCGGATTACCATTTAAGAAAAACTAATAAAGATATACAATGGCAAAAGAATCAATGAAAGCTCGCGAGGTAAAACGGGCAAAACTGATAGCTAAATATGCTGAAAAACGGAAACAATTTATCGAGGAAGGTAACTATGATGCGCTTCAAACGCTTCCACGTAACTCTTCGCCAATCCGTATTCACAACCGTTGCAAAATTACCGGTCGTCCAAAAGGATATATGCGTCAGTTCGGAGTTTCGCGTATTCAGTTTCGCGAAATGGCTTCGAAAGGCTTGATACCCGGAGTTAAGAAAGCGAGCTGGTAGTTTGCCCCCCGACCCCCTAAAGGGGGAGTTTTTGGGCTCTTCAGCTAATAATGTAAAATAAATAAGCTTCCATTATTCCCCCTTTAGGGGGTTAGGGGGCAAGATCTAAATATTGTCCCGAAAGGCGGGATTAATTTAAATTCAAATAAAAAATGACAGATCCAATTGCAGATTATTTAACCAGATTGCGGAATGCTATCAAAGCTAACCACCGTGTGGTGGAAATTCCTGCATCTAATTTAAAAAAGGAAGTAACCCGCATTTTACATGAGCAGGGTTATATTCTTAACTACAAGTTTGTAGAAGATGGACCTCAGGGTACCATTAAAATTGCTCTTAAGTACGATCCGGTAAATAAAGTAAATTCTATTAAGAAATTAATCAGAGTTTCTACCCCCGGTCTTCGTCAATACGTTGGCTACAAAGAAATGCCACGTGTACTCAATGGTTTAGGTATTGCTATTCTATCTACTTCGGTGGGCGTTATGACTAATAAACAGGCGCTTGATTTGAAAGTTGGTGGTGAAGTATTGTGTTATGTTTATTAATGTGTGGAGGTAAGTAGTATGTCAAGAATAGGAAAATTGCCCATTACAATACCTGCGGGTGTTACTGTAAATGTACAGGATAATACTGTAACCGTAAAAGGTTCAAAAGGAACTCTTTCTCAGGAAATCAACCCTAACATTACTGTTAGTATTGAGGGAAATCAAATTTTGGTAACCCGCCCTGATGATGAGAAACAAAACCGTGCAAACCACGGATTATATCGTGCTTTAATTCAAAATATGGTAATAGGAGTATCAGAAGGTTTCAAAAAAACTCTTGAACTCGTAGGTGTAGGTTACAGAGTATCAAATCAAGGTAATGTACTTGAGTTTGCTCTTGGCTATACTCACAATATCTTTTTGAGCCTGCCTTCTGAAATTAAAGTAGAGACCAAAAGTGAACGTAATCAAAATCCTTTGGTAATTCTGGAGAGTTGTGATAAACAACTGATTGGTCAGGTGTGTGCTAAAATCCGTTCATTCCGCAAACCCGAACCTTACAAGGGTAAAGGTGTTAAATTTGCCGGCGAAGTTATTCGTCGCAAAGCAGGAAAATCGGCAGGTAAAAAGTAATTTGTTAAAATTGTTGAAATCATGACAGTAAAAACAGACAGAAGAACAAGAATTAAGGCACATATCCGTCATAAAGTATCGGGTACAGCCCAGAAACCAAGATTAACAGTATTCAGAAGTAATACTCAGATTTACGCTCAAATTATTGATGATGTAAACGGAACAACCCTTGCATCAGCGTCATCGCTTGGTATTAAGGATAAAATGACAAAAACCGAACAAGCTGCCAAAGTAGGTGCTCTTGTAGCAAAAGCTGCACTTGAAGCGGGCATTACTAATGTGGTATTCGACCGTAATGGTTATCTTTACCACGGTAGAGTTAAACAATTGGCCGATGCTGCACGCGAAGCAGGTCTTAAAATTTAATTGAGGAAGCAAACAATATGAACAAAGTTAAAACAACCAATGATTTAGAATTGAAAGATAGGTTAGTAGCAGTTAACCGTGTTACAAAAGTAACTAAAGGTGGACGTACTTTCAGTTTTTCGGCTATTGTTGTAGTAGGCAACGAAGATGGTATTGTAGGTTGGGGATTGGGAAAAGCAGGCGAAGTAACTGCTGCAATTGCCAAAGGAACCGAGGCTGCAAAGAAAAATCTTATTAAAGTGCCTGTACTCAATGGAACAATACCACACGAACAGTTTGCAAAGTTTGGTGGAGCACAGGTTTATATTCAACCTGCTTCGCATGGTACGGGAGTTAAAGCGGGTGGCGCTATGCGTGCAGTACTCGAAAGTGTTGGAATTACCGATGTACTTGCGAAATCAAAAGGTTCATCGAATCCTCATAACTTGGTTAAAGCCACTATTACCGCACTTGGTGAATTAAGGGATGCTCAAACAGTAGCTCAAAACAGAGGTATTTCATTAACAAAAGTGTTTAACGGATAACAAGAAAATAGCTATGGCAACCATTAAAATTAAACAAGTAAGAAGTAAAATTAAATCGCCAAAACCTCAGAAACTCACCCTCGAAGCTTTAGGCCTGAAGAAGTTGAATTCTGTAGTTGAACATGAGGATACTCCTCAGATTTTGGGAATGATTGAAAAGGTTAAACACCTTGTAGAAGTGATTAAATAATAGTTTCTAAGAATTTAATAATACATAAATATGGATTTAAGTAATTTAACCCCTGCGGCAGGTTCAGTAAAAACCCGCAAAAGAATCGGACGTGGTTCAGGTTCTGGTTTAGGTGGTACTTCTACCAAAGGGCATAAAGGTCAGAAATCGCGTTCTGGATATTCTAAGAAAGTGGGTTTTGAAGGCGGACAGATGCCTATTCAAAGAAGATTACCCAAATTTGGCTTTAAAAATATCAACCGTGTTGAATATAAGGCTATTAATCTGGAAGTTATCGAAGCTTTGGCAAAAGCGCAAAATCTTACTAAGATCGGAACAGAAGAACTCCAGAAAGCAGGTTTTGTTTCAAAATCAGCTCTCATTAAAATTTTAGGCAAAGGTAATTTAACATCTAAACTTGAAGTTGTTGCAAATGCTTTCTCGAAATCGGCCGAAGATGCAATCGTGGCTGCCGGAGGAACTGCAGTAAAAATTTAATATCAAAATGAAGAAACTCATTGAGACTTTTCAAAATATCTGGAAAATAGAAGATCTACGCAGCCGATTACTTACCACACTTTTGTTTGTGTTAATTTATCGCTTTGGTTCTTTCGTAGTTCTTCCGGGTATCGATCCTACAGCTTTATCAGCGCTCAAGGCACAAACAAGTGGTGGACTGTTAGCGCTCCTGAATATGTTTTCGGGAGGTGCTTTCGCCAACGCTTCTGTTTTTGCTTTAGGTATCATGCCCTACATTTCTGCTTCAATTGTTATTCAATTGTTAACAATAGCAGTTCCCTATTTCCAGAAACTGCAACGTGAAGGAGAGAGCGGTCGTCGTAAGATGAATCAATATACACGTTACCTTACAGTATTAATATTAGTATTGCAAAGTCCTGCTTATCTGATAAATTTAAATGTTCAGTTGGCGCAAGCAGGTTCTGCGTTGCCTTCGGGCTTTATGTTTAGTCTTACATCAACATTGATACTTACAGGTGGAAGTATGTTTGTGATGTGGTTAGGTGAGAGAATTACAGATAAAGGTATAGGTAACGGAATTTCATTCATTATACTTGTAGGGATTATTGCACGATTCCCAGGAGCTATTATACAGGAATTTGCTCTGCGCAGAGATGGAGCAGGAGGTCTTGTGATGTTCTTAGGTGAATTAATTTTCCTTTTGTTGGTTATTGCTGCTTCAATTATGCTTGTACAGGGAACAAGAAAAATTCCTGTGCAATATGCGAAAAGAGTAGTTGGAAACAAACAATATGGTGGAGTACGTCAGTATATTCCCTTGAAGATTAATGCAGCTGGTGTTATGCCAATTATCTTTGCTCAGGCAATTATGTTCATACCGCTTACACTTGCTGGATTTTCTCATTCTGAAACTATCAATAGTTTTGTTGGCGCTTTCATGAACAATACCGGATTTTGGTATAATTTTGTATTTGCTTTGTTAATTATTGCATTTACATACTTTTATACAGCTATTACTATTAACCCAACTCAGATGGCAGATGATATGAAGCGTAACAATGGTTTTATCCCTGGTGTAAAACCGGGTAAAAAAACTGCTGATTACCTTGATGAAATCATGTCGCGAATTACATTACCCGGTTCAATTTTCCTTGCTATTGTGGCTATTATGCCAGCATTTGCATCACTTATTGGTGTAAATCAGGAATTTTCGCAATTTTTCGGAGGTACATCGCTTCTGATTCTTGTGGGTGTAGTGCTTGATACATTGCAGCAAATTGAAAGCCATCTTTTGATGAGACATTACGATGGATTATTAAAGTCGGGCAGAATTAAAGGTAGAACCGGCGGAGTTTCTGCATATTAAATCGAAATTGCATGATTTTCCTGAAAACTGATGAGGAAATAGAACTTCTCAGAATCAGCAATCAAATAGTTGCTAAAACGTTAGCAGAGCTTGCAAAAATTATCCAACCTGATATAACAACAGGACAACTCGATAAAGTTGCAAATGAGTTTATACGTGATAATGGAGCTGTACCCGGATTTTTAGGTTACAATGGTTACCCAAAATCAATATGTACATCGGTAAATGAGCAAGTAGTTCATGGCATTCCTTCGGATGATATAGTTCTGAAAAGCGGCGATATTGTTTCTGTGGATATAGGAGTTTATAAAAACGGATTTCACGGCGACTCAGCTTATACTTTTTGCGTTGGTGAAGTTAGTGATGAAATAAAGCAATTACTTCGTACTACAAAAGAATCTCTCTTCAAAGGAATAGAGCAAGCGGTAGAAGGTAAAAGACTTGGTGATTTAGGATATGCTATTCAATCTCATTGCGAATCAAAGGGTTATTCCGTAGTTCGTGAAATGATTGGACATGGTGTTGGACGAAATTTGCACGAAGCGCCAGAAGTACCAAATTACGGACGAAAAGGAAATGGCATCATGTTAAAATCAGGAATGACAATAGCTATTGAGCCAATGATTAATATGGGACGTCGTAATTTAGTTTTTGAAAAGGATGGCTGGACTACCCGAACTATAGATAGAATGCCTTCGGCACATTTCGAACATTCGGTGGCTGTGCGTAAAGGTAAAGCTGATATACTTTCAAGTTTTCAATATATTGAGGAAGTTTTAGGAAATAAAGCTATTTAGAATAAATATACAGCATGGCAAAACAAACTGCAATAGAACAGGATGGAACAATTATTGAAGCATTATCAAATGCAATGTTCCGTGTTGAACTTGAAAACGGACATGTAATTACAGCTCATATATCCGGTAAAATGCGAATGCATTACATAAAAATTTTACCCGGCGACAGAGTTAAAGTTGAAATGTCTCCTTACGATTTGTCCAAAGGACGAATCTCGTTCAGATATAAGTAACTGCCCCCTAACCCCCTAAATGGGGAATAAGTGCAGAAAAACAGTATATCATATTAGAAAAACAGTAAGATAGTAAAAAAAGTAATACACTCTTCCATACTCCCCCTTTAGGGGGTCGGGGGGAATATAATTAATCATTATGAAAGTAAGAGCTTCAGTAAAAAAGCGCAGCGAAGATTGCAAAATTGTACGTCGCAAAGGTCGCTTGTATGTTATTAACAAAAAGAATCCCAAATT
>CAYONE010000109.1:6235-11779 GCA_964405245.1 uncultured Paludibacter sp. | reverse complement strand
CGACAAGGCGAATGCGGGCGCAAAACCCGCTAAGTGCACATCAGCCAGCCTGTGACCCATAGGCGTGTGTTATGGGGCGTTTTTTTTCATCGTTAGACCTAATAAGCGTCCAATTTCTAAAATAACTTTTATACTCGTACTATTACAGTCATTCTGTATCAATTCAAATAGTTTACCATTTTCAAAGAAGTCATCTTTGTTTTTGGTAAAGAAAAGAATATTTGTGTCATAAGAAGAAGATTGTTTTGCTAATTCTAAGCATGTAGCCCAAATGTAGCAATCTTTATATTCTCCTTTTTTCTGAGCTGGAGCCATGTGATATGAGACCCTGAAATGCGCAAACTTATTGTAGCTTAAGTTTTCTGTAAGAAATATTGTGTTCGAAATAAGTTCATCAAGAAGTTTAAAAAGAGATTGTTTTAGTTCTTTTTGTTCAAGTGTGAAGTTAATCATTGGATCAACAATCTTATTGCATTTTATCAAATAGTCTTCATGGCATTTTAAGTCTTGCTGTAGTTTCTTTAGATAGTTGTCGTATTCTTTTTCGACATTTGGTATGTTATAGTTTAATTCAGCAATTGTCAATTCAGAGGCAACAGAAAGCACCTTCTTATCTTTAATCAAAGTGAAAATTTGCTGGTAAAAATCAAGATTTTGCACAGAGCAAGTTCTATAAGGTAAACGGATAATATCAAGTAAGCTACATGTATCCCAAAAGATTATGTCGTAATGATTTTTAGCAACAAACTTTGATAACAGTTTTTCAATACTACTTTTTGTTATTTTTTCTAACATAATATTCTAATAAATCTCTACCGTATTCAAAATCAAGAATAATGTTCTCTGTGATATTGTTATCTTCTAAAATCCAGTTTTTTTCCTCTGTTAACCATTGTTCTAATATTCCGGTTGTCAATGGAGAGTTAGTTTCAACAGCAGCAATAATAAACTCAAACCACCGCTCTCTATCGTATGGGTGTGTATTTCCAGTTGAACGATTGCAATTTGATTCCCAATATTTAAGTTTTTGTGCTGTTTTTTCATTTGCAAGTTCTTCAATTGTCAAATCACTTGGAGTTATGTTAATCTTAAGTTTGTCATGCACAAATTTAAATACAAAATCATTGTAAAAATCAGTAACAATCGCATTGTATAGTTCTTTACCTAAATATGATACCTTTCGAGATACAATGTTTGCAACTCTTAAATTGTTATTATTAATTACAATCCATATTATTGCTTCAAAGTATTTTGTCGAATTAGCCTTAAAACATGCCACTTTGTTCTCTGGAAGTGAAATGTTCATAGCATAGTCTTTTGAGAATTTTTTCTCAAATTTCCATTTGTTAGTTTCATTTTCTTTAAGCTTGTCTAAGAATTCAATTAATATTTCTTCTGAAGCTTTAATCTCTAAGTCAATAAATCTTTTCATTTTCTCATGATTTAATTGTGTTGTTTTTTTTAAAATGCCCCATAACGATTCCCTATGAGATACTTTTTTTATGTATGAGAAACAGAGTTTCCCATACATCCGCCTTATTGTTTGGTATGAAGCGTATATATGTTCTGATTATCTGAAACATAGCAAACAAGCTTTTTTTATAAAAGTTTCTCATACAGAACTGTTAATTTTTATACTGTATTAAAAGTTATTTATTCTACAAAGTTATTTTTATTTTTTAATTTTCAATTAAAAAATATCAAATATTTAATTTGTCCAATGGATTTTGAATCTGATCAAATCCTTTTGTAGTTATATGTGTATAAATTTCAGTTGTTTTACTACTGCTGTGTCCCAGTAATTCCTGTATATATCGTAAATCTGTACCTTCTTCTAACAAATGTGTAGCAAAACTATGACGCAGTGTATGAACTGTTATTTTTTTTGTAATCTCAGTTTTCTTTACCGAATTTTTAAATATTATTTGTATGCTTTTTTGGTTATACCGCTCTCCTTTGGGTCCCTCAAACAACCATTTTTTAGGTTTATATTCCTTGACATACATTCTTAAAAATTCAAGAGTTTTTTTTCCAAGCAAAGTGTATCTGTCTTTTTTGCCTTTTGCTTGCTCTACTCTTATTTGCATTCTATTTGAGTCAATATCTTTTAACTTAAGGTTTACAGCTTCGCCAATCCGAAGTCCTGCTGAATATATTGTTAGTAAAATTACTTTATGTTTAAGGTTATGAGTTACATTTAAAATTTTTGCAACCTCTTCTGAACTCAAAACTTCGGGCAAAAATTTTTCTTCTCTCGGTCGATCAATGTAATAAGTTTTTCGATCGCCACGTTTTACTTTCTCGTAGTAAAACTTAATGGCATTTATCGACTGATTTTGATATGCTGAAGATACATGCCTTGTAAATGATAAATAATGCATAAAATCTCCAATCAATTCAGTGCCAATATCATCAATCGCATAATCTTCATAAAAGTTGATAAATTCCTCAAACATATCGGTGTAAACATCGAAGGTGTTTTTGCTGTATCGCAGTTCTATCAGTTTATTTTTATATTCTATCGGACATTCGCGGTAATTCTTAATGTCGTATCGCGATTTTCGGGGCTTTACCTTAGGTTTTTCTGCCTCGTGGTACTTAAAGTTTAATCCGCTGTTTTCGGCAATTTTTTTTACTTCGGCAATAAATTTTTCTGAGCAGGGTATTTCCCAGCAATTGAGCGATGCGTTCCACCTATTCATTGGGAAACGTTTTATTTGCACAAGAATTTCGCGGTTAAAACTGAAATAAATTCGCAAAATGCGCCCTGCCACGTTTACTGCCAGTAAATCGTCTCGGGTAAAAACGGGTTGTATTGGCGCTTGCGCTGCTTGTTTTGATGGCAATATGAGCTCCTGCGTATGTTCTGTAATTGCAGCATTTCTACCTGCGAAATAGTTTTTAATAAGTTCGGCATTGTGGTTATAATTTGCAATTTTCCAGCAAAACATTTCATTCATCCACCGCGCATACTTAAATGTTCGTAAAAACTGAATATCTGCTTCGTTTTTCGGAAGTTTGATTAATATTGCCTTCGGATAAATATCTATAATGATGTCCGATTTAATAACAACAGGTTTAATTTCTGTGGTTTCCGATTTTTTTAACACGAGTTTTCCTTTTTTTTCAGCAGGTTTAATTTCTGTGGTTTCAATTTCGGATGGTTTTTTGGCATCATATTCCACATCAGGAAACATTTCTTTCAGTTTTTCAAATGCCTCAACACTATAAGGCACATGCCACGCACGCATGGTTTTACTCCATCGTGCATCCTCAATTTTCCTGATTTTTGCAGCGGCTTCCGCATTGTACGGAAAATCAACCCGTATGCGTACTTCATTTCGGTGGGTTACTTTCGATAATTTCATAGATAAATCCTTCGTAAAAACATTATTTTTATCACAAAACAAAAAAATTATTCAAATATATAAATAAATTTTATAAAAGTACATGACAAGAATAATATAACACTCCTAAGCTATTGATGTGAAAAGTGTTGCCTGAAAGGCGGAATCTTTATAACCTTATGTAAGTGAAGCTTAACTTGCGGTAGAAAAGAGAAGAAACTGTTGCCTGAAAGGCAAAACTTATCAACGTCATGCCTTTCAGTCAGTATTTTATGTAGTTTTTACAGTAGGTTTTTTACCTACAGTTATAATTATCAGGCTTTTCATGCCTTTGTAAATAATTTTTGTCTTGTACTTCGATTTGTTTTATTCAAACACAAAAAGAGAAAACCAAAGCGGTTTTCTCTTTTTTAGTGGTGCTGAAAACTTTAATCTACACTCCAAGCGAAGCACGTGCAGCCTCAACTTTTCTGTTGGCTGCTTCGTTGGCAGCATCGTAATCGGCACGTGATTTCATTTCGCCTCGCACTTCAATGTAGAATTTAATTTTTGGCTCTGTACCCGAAGGTCGAACTGAAATTTTTGTTCCATCTTCAGTGAAATATTGAAGAACATTAGATGTTGCAGGCATATCTAAATCAGCAATATCACCCGAAGCTACATTAATCAATTTCAGTGTTTTGTAATCTTTAATTATTTTTACAGGCGATCCGGCAAGTTCTTTGGGAGGATTATTTCTAAAATCGGTCATGATTTTTGCAATTTCTTCGGCTCCGGATTTACCTTTGCGAACTACTGAAATTCCTTTTTCTTTACCAAATCCGAATTCAAGATAAATGTCCTGAATCAGTTCGTACATAGTTTTTCCGTTATCCTTTGCCCATGCAGCAATTTCTGCCATCAAAGCACACGACGAAACAGCATCTTTATCGCGCACGAAAGTTTCCGGAAGAAAACCGTAACTTTCCTCGCCACCTCCAATATATTCTTTCACGCCTTCGTTTTCGCGCATTATGGCAGCTATCCATTTAAATCCGGTGTAACAATCGAAACATTCTACATCGTAATTATCAGCAATTTGTTTAATAATTTCAGTGGTTACAATGGTTTTAACAACATATTGATTTCCGTCAAGTTTTCCGAGTTCTTTCCAGCGGCGAATCAGATAATACACAAAAATAAGGGCAGTTTGATTTCCGTTAACCAAAATCCACTCGCCTTTATCGTCTTTCACGGCTATGCCCATGCGGTCGGAGTCAGGGTCGGATGCCATTACAATGTCAGCATCGGTTTCCTGTGCTTTTTTTACTGCCATTTCAAGCGCAGCGGGTTCTTCGGGGTTGGGCGAAATTACAGTAGGGAAATTTCCGCTCACCACATCCTGTTCCGGAACATTTATTATGTTGGTAAAACCGTATTCGCGAAGCGTTCGTGGTATCATTTTTACTCCGGTGCCATGAATTGGAGTATATACAATTTTCAAATCGTTATGGCGCTGAATTGCTTCGGGCGACAATATCAAAGTTTTTATTTTATCGATATAAATTTTATCAACTTTTTCGCCGATAATTTCAATTAATTCCGGGTTGCCTTTAAATTTAATGTCGTCAACATTTTTGATGTTCTCAACTTCAGTTATCACATTTACATCATGCGGAGCAATCATTTGCGCGCCATCGTTCCAGTAAGCTTTATAACCATTGTATTCCTTCGGATTGTGCGATGCCGTGAGAATGATTCCACTTTGGCAACCGAATTCTCTGATTGTGAACGAAATTTCCGGAGTCGGACGCAAATCTTCGAACAGATAAACTTTGATGCCGTTTGCCGAGAAAATATCGGCAGAAATTTCGGCAAATTTGCGACTGTTATTACGGCAATCGTGTCCTATAACAACGCTTATTTGGGGAACTTCCGGAAATTGAGCTTTCAAATAATTGCTCAAACCCTGCGTGGCAGCACCCACAGTGTAAATATTCATACGGTTTGTGCCCGCGCCCATAATTCCGCGCAAACCACCGGTTCCAAATTCCAAATCGCGATAAAACGATTCAATCAGCTCAGTTTTATCTTCTGCATCAATCATTCTTTGCACATCGGCTTTAGTTTCGGCATTGTAGTTGCCTGTAAGCCAGCCCTGAGCCCTTTCAATAACTTCATTAAGCAATGTATTGTTTTCCATATATTTTGTTTTAAA
>CAYONE010000109.1:0-6135 GCA_964405245.1 uncultured Paludibacter sp. | reverse complement strand
GTATTTTTTCTTTGTGAAACTTTGTCCTTTTTGTGAAACTTTGTGTAATAGTTGTAACACAAAGTTGCATAAAGAAGAAACAAAAAGCACAAAATTATATTGAATTATTAAGTTAAATAGTTTTTCGTTTTAAATTTATACTTTGAGGTTTTTAATCTGTTAAGTAGAAAAAAATTGTTTAAAATAAATTCTCTATAAGTACAATAGTTATATAAATAGATATAAATTAAAACCTTAAAGGTGTTTGTAATATTTTTATTAATTTATTAAATCGATATTTTTTTGATTTAAATGCATTAAAGAAAAATTTTTATGTACAAATTATTCACGAATAACGCTCCGGAACTCTCTTTCTTGTTGCCCACCCGAAGTGTCGGGAAGGAGGTTCGGGGGCTATTTACAAACCAAGTTCATTCTGAAAGTAAGCTATAGTTTTTATAAGACCTTCTTCGAGCTGAACTGTTGGTTTCCAACCATCGAGCAAAGTATTTGCTTTTGTAATGTCCGGTTGTCGCTGTTTAGGATCATCGGCAGGTAAAGGTTTGTAAACTATTTTTGATTTCGACCCTGTGAGATCAATAATTTTTGTAGCCAGTTCACGCATCGAAAACTCATTAGGATTCCCTATGTTTATTGGTCCGGTTATTCCATCGGGCGTAGCCATCATTCTGATTAAAGCTTCAAGTAAATCATCGATATACTGAAAACTTCGGGTCTGATTTCCATCACCGAAAATTGTAATATCTTCACCTTTAAGGGCCTGTACAATAAAATTTGAAACTACGCGCCCATCATTTGGGTGCATACGCGGACCATAAGTATTAAAAATGCGTACAATCTTAATTCTTACGCCATTTTGTCGGTAATAATCCATGAAAAGCGTTTCCGCGCAGCGTTTTCCCTCATCGTAGCACGATCGTATTCCTATAGTGTTTACATTTCCCCAATATTCTTCCTTTTGAGGATGCATTTCCGGATCGCCATAAACTTCACTTGTTGAGGCTTGAAGAATTTTTGCTTTAAGGCGTTTTGCAAGTCCGAGCATATTTATTGCACCCATAACCGAGGTTTTAACCGTTTTTATCGCGTTGTACTGGTAATGTACTGGTGATGCCGGACATGCAAGATTGTAAATTTCGTCAACTTCCGCCATGTAAGTTGTGGTTATATCGTGTCTTACAAATTCGAAATTCGGTTTTGAGAGTAAGTGTTCGATGTTTTTTCTACGACCTGTAAATAAATTATCTAAGCAAATTACTTCATGCCCGTTATTTAGTAACCTGTCGCATAAATGTGAACCGATAAAACCTGCACCTCCTGTAACTAAAATTCTGCTCATGTATTCTTAAAAATATTATTTTAGGTAAAAATAAAGCGAAAAAATGTATCCCTGTTATTGATTGATAGAAATACTGATTTATTGCCTTTAATCTTAAATGTAAATTGGTTTATATATTTGAATATAAGAAATATAGAAAATAAAATGTGAATAAAAATCAGTAAATTGTTGGAGCGCGAATTACTTGTATTGATAAATTAATAAGATATATTCGCAAAACGTATTACTTTTAAAAAAGTTAAGCTTTGTTACGCCCGATACCAAAATACCTGAACCCGAATTCTTCTACCTGATCAATATCAAAAATATTTCTTCCATCGAATAAAACTTTATTTTTCATCAGCTTTTCCATCACTTTAAAGTTTGGCAGTCTGAATTCGCTCCATTCGGTAATTACAGTTAAAGCATCAGTTCCAATTAATGTTTCGTACATATCTTTTGCAAAATTAATTCTGTCGCCAAAAATGCGTTTGGCTTCATGCATTGCAATGGGATCGTAAGCAGTAACTTCAGCATCGTTTTCAAGCAGTTTATTAATAATTGTAACCGAAGGGGCTTCACGCATATCATCAGTTTCAGGTTTAAACGAAAGTCCCCAGATTGCGATATGTTTTCCCTTTAAATCTCCGTTGAAATAATTTGATATTTTGTTAAAAAGTACCGATTTCTGATTTTGATTTACATCTTCAACCGCTTTAAGTACCTTTAATTCGTACCCGAAATCCGTAGCAGTTTTTATCAGTGCCTGTACATCTTTCGGAAAACATGAACCACCATAACCTACACCGGGATAAAGAAATTTTGAACCAATACGCGGATCGGAACCGATACCATTGCGCACCATATTAATATCTGCTCCCACAATTTCGCAAAGATTTGCAATGTCATTTATAAAACTGATTTTAGTCGCAAGCATGGCATTGGCAGCATATTTTGTCATTTCGGCTGAAGTAATATCCATCGTAATAATGGGATGATTGTTCAGCACAAAAGGTTTATATAGTCTTTTTAGCACCTTTTCTGCATTTTCCGATTCAATACCTATAACTATTCTGTCTGGTTTCAGAAAATCATCTATGGCATTCCCTTCTTTCAGAAATTCAGGATTTGAAGCTACATCAAAAGCTACTTTCACTTCCCGTTTATCTAACTCTTTTTGAATGGCTGCTCGTACTTTCTTGGCTGTACCAACCGGAACTGTGCTTTTGGTAACTACTACAGTATAATTATTAAGGTTTTTGCCAATTTCTTTAGCAACTCCTACTACGTATTTTAAATCTGCGCTCCCATCTTCATCGGGCGGAGTACCTACGGCAATAAAAATAGCATCGCTATCGTTTACTACTTCAGACAAGTTTGTTCGAAAAAACAAACGTTCTTTAGCAACATTTCTTTTGACAATATCTTCAAGCCCAGGCTCGTAAATCGGCATTATACCTTTATTCAGATTGTCAATTTTCTGTTTGTTTACATCAATACAATATACGGTTGCTCCTGTTTCGGCTAAACATGCACCGGTAACAAGACCTACATACCCGGTTCCAACAATAGAAATATTCACTTTGTAATAAAATTAAATGTTTGAAATTTAAAATTAGATCAATGTTTGATGTTTGGAAGTTCCAATCCGTAACCTTTTTTCTTATCTTCAGCTTTAAGCAGGAATGCGAATACTACTGCCAAAATACCAAAACAGGTAAAGATCACCATAGGTAATGTGTAATCATAAGTATTTACTGTGAGACCTTCGCGTACTGTTTGACCTGTGATGCAATATTTATCCAAAACCCAGCCTATAAGAGCAGGGACTCCCATTAAACCCCAGTTTTGAACCCAGAAAATTAGCGCGTAAGCTGTTCCTAATTGTTTTTCAGGAATAATTTTCGGAACTGATGGCCACATTGCTGAAGGAACTAATGAAAAACCGATACCCAACAAAAGAATTAAAACAATAGCAAAAACCCAGTTATGAATAAAAGGCATTGAGAACATGGCGTGAACAAAAATGAGAATTAATGAACCGAGAATCATAATGGAAGCGCCTTTCCCTTTTTTATCATAGATACTTCCAAATAACGGTGTTAACAGTATATTTCCAAATGGCAACAATGCAGGTATCGCCCCCGCCAACGATTCCTCAACTCCGAATTTGTTTACCATAAGGTCGGCAGCGTATTTAAGGAATGGGAAAACTGCTGAATAAAACAGCACACAAAGTATAGCAATATACCAAAAGCCTTTGTTGCCGATAATTTCTACTATATCTCTCAGTTTAAATTCATCTTCATCAGTTTTAGTTTCTTCTTTACTTACCGAAGCATCTAACTTCTTATCCATAAAAGTGTACATGAAGAATGAAATCAATCCAATGCATAGCATTATCAGACATACCAGAATTGGGCGTGAAACATCAATATGTTCTAATGCTTTAGCGATTGGTACTGAAGTGGATAAGGCAAGAGCAGTTCCCAGACGGGCAGTCGCCATTTCCAATCCCATAGCCAAAGCAAGTTCTTTTCCTTTAAACCACTTATATATTACTTTCGATACTGTTATACCTGCTACTTCAACACCTACTGCAAAAATTGCAAAACCAATTCCGGCAATTACTACCTGTGATTTTATGCCGAAAATCATTTGTCCATCCAATGAATGAGTTGAAACAGCCCAATATTTAATTAAAGTACCAACTACCATTACTATTGCAGCGCCTAACCCTGTAAAACGCACACCCATTTTATCGAGAATAATTCCGCCGATAATAAGCATTCCTAAAAACACATTGAACCAGCCATAAGCGCTGTTAAAAAAACCAAAGTCACTGCTTGACCAACCTATTTGACCTTCCAAAAGACCCTTTAGCGGCGCCATGATATCGGTTAAATAATAGCCGCAAAGCATGGTAAAAGCAACAACTGCTAATGCAGTCCAACGGGCAGCAGCAGATTCCCGAAGTGTTGAAGAAATTTTTTCTGACATAAACTTTTAAATTAATTATTTTGTTACAGATTTTGATTTAAAGCTTTTATAATGCAAAGCTACTGAAAAAAATTACTTCAACATCATTTCTGACAAAATTACCGAAGCATAATTTCATTTTTTTACGGTATTATTTTTGTTAAATCTATTAATCATAAATTTGGAAAAAATAAAAATTGAATTTAATATCTCATTTTTCCATAAATTTTCAGACAAAGCAAACAGCTGAGATAAATTTTTTATAATTTTGTAAATATCAAAAAACAACTTATATGTTAGTAAATTATACTGAACAATTATATAACGTACTCGAATTCAGTACACAGGAAGCAGAACGCTTAGGCAATAATTATGTTGGGCCTGAACATTTGTTACTCGGATTGTTACGTAATGGCACAGGAAAAGCCATCGACATATTAAACCATCTTCACATTAACACCCAAAAAGTAAAACAAAGCATCGAAACTCAGATACGCACAGATGCTGAACCTTCGGGAAATCAAATTCCGCTGCTAAAAAGCGCTGAACGTATTAAAAAAATTATGGAGCTCGAAACCAAATCTTTATCATCTGAAATGGCTGATACAGAACATTTGTTGCTTGCAATTTTAAAAGACAAAAATAATCTTGCCACCGATGTTTTAACCGAAGAAAATGTTACATACGAAAAAGCAAAAGCTTTAATTGATAGTCCTTTGGATTCTCCGGTAATGGGACAAAATTTTCAGGATGACGATGATGATGACGATGAATCACGCGGTAAGCAAAAGAGCCGTGGTGCAAGCGCTCCAAAACAATCGGACACTCCTGCGCTTGACACTTTTGGAACTGATATTACAAAAGCAGCCATTGAAAATCGCCTCGATCCGATTGTGGGAAGAGAAAAAGAAATTGAACGTCTGGCACAAATTCTGAGTCGTCGTAAAAAAAACAATCCTGTACTGATTGGTGATCCCGGTGTGGGAAAATCGGCAATAGTTGAAGGTTTGGCTTTACGTATAGTTCAGCACAGAGTTTCGCGCGTACTTTTCGATAAACGTGTGGTTTCTTTAGATATGGCTTCAATTGTTGCCGGAACAAAATATCGCGGACAATTTGAAGAACGCATAAAAGCTATTTTGAACGAACTGCAAAAAAATCCGGATGTAATTCTTTTTATTGATGAAATTCATACCATTGTTGGCGCCGGAAGCTCACCCGGCTCGCTTGATGCTGCAAACATGTTGAAACCGGCACTTTCGCGGGGCGAAATTCAGTGTATAGGCGCAACAACTCTCGATGAATATCGCCAGAGCATTGAAAAAGATGGCGCGCTCGAACGCCGTTTCCAAAAAATTATGGTTGACCCTACTACTGCTGAGGAAACATTGCAGATTCTTGAAAATATACAGGACAAATACGAATATCATCACAACGTAAGATATACTCCCGAAGCGATTAAAGCATGCGTAAGACTTACCGACCGTTATATTACCGACCGTTGCTTTCCCGATAAAGCTATTGATGCTTTAGATGAAGCGGGATCGAGAGTTCATATCGGCACTGTTTCGGTTCCTCCCGAAATTGAAGAACTCGAAAAAAGGATTGAGGAGCTGAAAAAAGAAAAGTTACGTGTTCTTGGTGAACAAAAGTATGAACTTGCCGGACCAATCCGCGATCAGGAAAAACAATGTCAGTATCAGCTTGACGATGCCATTCGCCGTTGGGAACGGGAATCGGCTAAACATCCCGAAACGGTTGACGAAGAACAGGGGTCCGAGGTTGTATCTATGATCACTCACATTCCGGTTCAACGTATTGCACAAGCTGAAGGTTTT
>CAYONE010000108.1:0-12235 GCA_964405245.1 uncultured Paludibacter sp. | reverse complement strand
AGTTATTTTTCTAATAATCAGAGATTTAACATAAAGATTAACGAACTATTGTAATCCAAAACATGCTTTAAATTCATAATAAATCAGAAAATTTACCTAAAAATCACCAAAACAAAATATTTAATAATAATTAACTGTTATAAAATTACTGCTGTTGAAAAATCCGTTTGTACACAAACTGACACAAACCAACACAAACTGTCACAAATTAAGGCATATATTCTTATTTATTAATTAGTTAACTAATGCTCGCAAAGTAGAAACAGAAAGAAAATAGTTTGTTTAATTGGGGATTAATGCCTAATATTGTAGCGATAATTCAACAGAGTTATAAAGAGAGAGAGTATTTATTTTGTTAATATTAAAGAAAAAGCGCCAAACTTTGGCTTGGGGAATTTTTCGAGAAAAAAAAATTCAATATGAAAAACCTATTTTTTACCAACTACAAACTAAGGTTGAAAAAACCGAAACTGTATAGTCAATGTAACACAACGACGTGTTGCGAGGCAAGTAACCTTCAATAACTATGATCAAAATGATAAAGTTAAAGAAAATACAGCGACCGAATCCTCAGAAGCCGACCGATCCGCATAAATTTTATGTGACATCGGAAAACGCGGGCGAGATTACACTCGATGAAATGTCACAACTCATTTCAGAGAAGTGTACGCTGACTGAAACAGATGTACTGGCTGCATTGAACGCGTTAATGCTGGAAATGACCAAACATCTTATGGACGGAAAAATAGTACGTTTCGGTACTTTTGGTTCCTTTCAGTTGGCTCTGAGCAGTAGCGGAGTAGAATCGGAAACGGATGCTTCCCGCTTACTTATCAAAGGTGCGCGTGTCAGATTTCGTCCGGGAAGACGGATAGCAGACAGTCTGCGAAATCTGAAGTACACGCTTACTGCTTGATTCAAACAAGTATTGACACCTGAGAATTGTTCCTTTTTTCTGTAAGCAAACTTTAATAAGTTTACTTCCGAAAACCTTCAAAATTACACCTTCAAATGGCTTTGCAGAGCCGCTTGGAGGTGTTTTTTTTATGCAATAAGCCCGAAAACTACCGTAATTTTTCGGTAAAACTTACAGTGTTGTTACCAAAAACTTCCTTAACTTTCCGGAAAACTTACTGAAGTCTTGAAAAAAGTACCTGAATAAAACCCAAAAGAGCCCGAAACGTATAGAAATGTTGGTTTTGACTTAATTTCTGCACAAAAATACGATTCCATTTACTCCAAAAGGTAACTATATTAATGCAAATAACCATAAATAATGTTAATATATCAAAGAGTAAGCGGTTGCATAACCCATTGAAAACCCTTTCTTCAAGCGACAGGGATGTTGATTAATCCTTACTTTTTTTCTTTATTCGTTATATACTTTCTTTGGTTGCTTCACTTAGCTTCACTCAAGCGATTAAATTGATTATTAAAGTTACAAACTTTACGGCTTACCAGCACAAGTTACGCTGTGCTAAACTTGTGCTAAGCAGAGTATAAATTTCTCCCTGCTTTTCTTCAGCTTTTTGACTTTCTCCGTTTTTTTTTAATAAATTAATACTACTTTATAATAACTTTCTCACTACATACTTTATCTTTATCAGACAATTGTATTAGATATAACCCTGGTACTGGAATTTGAATTTCATATTTATCTGATTCTGATGTCTTTATTAAAATTGTTCTTCCTCTGACATCAATAACACGTACCTGCCAACCCGATGCATTTTCAATGATTGCATTTTTATGTATCGAATATACTTTGATTCCATAGATATTTATTTGAGGAATACTTGTATTCGAAATGAAATTTGCTACTAAAGTTCGATTTTCAGTTACCATAAAATTGTAAATAGCAGATTTACTTTTTTCTATGTTATTTTCTGACCAATTTAAAAATTCATATCCGGTATTTGCACTTGCTGTTAAGTTAATAGTGGTGCCATGTGTATAATTGCCAGCACCATTTGTTGTACCTGCATTGTCTGGGAATATTGAAGTTTTTATTTCGTAAATTATCAAATTAAAGTTCGCAACCAAAATGCGATTTGCAGTTACATTAAATACATAACTTGCATTGGTTGAGACAATAGTGCCGTTTTCTGTCCAATTTGTAAAGGTGTAACCTGTATTGGCTGTTGCTGTAATTGTACAACTTGAACCATGATTATAAGCTCCCGTTCCGGTAATTGTACCTCCGGCACCCGGACTGGCGCTTGCAGCGATACTATAATTGTTTATGGTAAAGTTCGCAACCAAAGTACGATTTGCAGTTACATTAAATACATAACTTGCATTGGTTGACACAATAGTGCCGTTTTCTGTCCAATTTGTAAAGGTGTAACCTGTATTGGCTGTTGCTGTAATTGTACAACTTGAACCATGATTATAAGCTCCCGTTCCGGTAATTGTACCTCCGGCACCCGGACTGGCGCTTGCAGCGATACTATAATTGTTTATGGTAAAGTTCGCAACCAAAGTACGATTTGCAGTTACATTAAATACATAACTTGCATTGGTTGACACAATAGTGCCGTTTTCTGTCCAGTTTGTAAAGGTGTAACCTGTATTGGGTACAGCATTAATCGTACATGAAGTCCCATATTTATAAGTTCCTCCACCAGATACTATTCCTCCTATTGTTGGATTAGAAATTACTGCTATTGGAGCACTGCTTGTTGTGTCCGCATAATAGACCTCAACATTATCAATATAGGCTCTTTTTGCTGTTGTCTCAATTTTTATGGTAGAATTAGCAAAACCTCCATAAAATGATAAAGCTTTATTTTCAAAACTGCCTCCCATTACAGCATTATACGTAACTATTTGTTCTGGAAGACCTGTAACTGAAACTTTGATATCACCTTCAACAGTTGTCCAGCCTTTAACATCGAAACTTAAAAAAAAGTCTCCACCGTTTGCTGATAAATCAAGTACCCTACTAATAATACTACCCGAAACTTTACTCGAACCAATCTTAACCGAACCTCCCGCCTGAAAAGCAGAATTAACTGTTGGAAAGTTTTCATTACCTGGCCAAGCCGTAGGTGATGAAGTTGTTGAAATATTGTCACCTAAAATTATTGAAGAAAAATCTTCCCTAAAAAGTGTTTTATATCTGTCAACGGAGAAGTTTGCTGTTAATGTCCTGTTTCCCGACACATTAAACGTGTAACTTGAAGAAGTTGAAACTAAAGTACCGCCTTCAGTCCACTTTGAAAAAACATAACCATTATTTGGTAAAGCTGTAAGGGTACAAGAAGTTCCTATCCAATAGCTTCCTGTACCGGTTATAGTTCCTCCTATCGATGGATTAGCTGTTGCATCAATCAAATAACTTGAACCTACAAAATTAGCTATTAAATTTCTTGAACCTGTGACCGTGAAAGTATAACTTGCACTTGTAGAAACAATTATCCCATCTTCAGTCCAATTAGAAAAAGTATATCCTGCATTTGGTGTGGCAGTTACAGTTTGTACTGAATTAAAATCATAATATCCTCCGCCTGAAACACTACCTCCTACAGTGGGATTAGTAGTTAGAATAATATTATATTTCGTTGAAAAGCTAACTTCATCCGAAAATTTGCTCCCGATAAAAGAGTTATCAATGGATTGTACCGCTACATAGTATTTTCCAGTTGGTAAATTTCTTACTATTATTGCAAAGGTGTCCAAACTTGCATTTCCATAATCCACTATTTTTCGAAAGCCAGTTAACAGATTTGAATTTGAACCTACAATATCATCTTTTCCCGGAGCTGAACCAATATAAAAGTTGTACCCTAAGCCGTTTTGACCTTGTTCTAAATCGGATCCTTTGTCCCAGGTTAGTTTAATGGTATCTCCATTTAAAACTACTTTTACATCCGTAGGTGGTAACGGTTGAGTGTTTTTTTTACATTCATTGTTAAGAAAACTTTGTCCACTATAAATTTGATAAGAACCATTTACGGATTCAAAGTTGTAAACACCATTATCATAAATATCACTTGAATTATCACCATTTAAATCAACTGATTTTAATGATCTGGCTCCGATTTCTATCTTTGTTTCTTTTTTTGTGAAATTAAAATTTCCATCATTTTCGAATATTGACGCATCGGATTGGTTAAACACATCTGTCATTCCATCGTTGTTATAGTCAATAGGTAAAAATCGCGTATCCTTTGTTGAGTTAAATGCAACGGGAACATCAGAAAATTTACAATCTCCATCATTTCTTGAAATTTTAACTTGTGAAATATCTTCCGAATTATGACTTATCACATCAATCAAACCATCATTATTAAAATCTACAATATCACTTATGTAAGCATCGGGAGCTACTTTTACAGTATCAATGGTAAAAGTTAAGTTTCTATTATTTTTTGATATAAGATTTTTGTAAAAGCCATCTTTGTATCCATCGTTATCAAAATCTATCCATTTAGTAGCAGGTATCAGTGGTGTGGTAATATTCTCAAAATTTAAGTTTCCTTTATTTATACAAGCAACACCCCAATTGCTACCATAAGCAGAACCAATTGTGTATAAATCAATTAGTCCATCATTGTTAAAATCAACAATACTTCTAAAACTACCGAGAAATTTTTTCTTAACATTAAACAATTTGTTATCCTTATATGAAAATACCACAATTGAATCATTCATAGAAACAATGATTTCGATATTCCCATCGTTGTCAATATCTGAAACTGCGATATTACTAAATCTTGATGCCTCAAAGCTACTTTCCATAAATAAAAACTTACCTTTATCGTTGCGCATCCAGTTTAATCGACTATTAATATTAATATCATTAGTTTCAAATATTACATCCATATCATCATCATTGTCTATATCAACAAAAACAACAGGATTTTCAGAGTAATAAATACTACCATAAATAATATCTCCTTTGTTAAAGTTGACGTCTTTTGCAAATAATCCGGAAGATGCTAAAAGAAATTTGTTGGCAATTCCAAAACTATTATCATTCGATACATATACACTGTATTCACCTTGATTTTTAATAGTAATTTGACTTGAAGTTTCGCCTGTTGACCACACATAATTTCCTAATAAAACATCAGGTGTTAAAATAGTAGAACTATTTCTGCATATCAAAGAATCATTTCCTATTGAAATTGGTATTACAGTCTTAAATTTACTGCCATACTCGTAAAGTCCAATATCAAGGTGATTCTTACCATTACTGTTTCCATCAAAAAAACGACAATTATTCTTCTTGTCATATAGCATCAATGAATCAATCAGCACTTTTCCAGCATCAATACATGGGCTTCCTGACTGCAATTCAAAATTATTGTTATTAAAATCAACAAAAAGAGGATTAGTACTCATTAAATTACCATAAGGGTCACTTGCAATTCCATTCCTATTTATTGCTACAGAGTTTCCAAGCCACTGATCATCATAAGATTTTGGCATCGAATTATAAAACAAATTATTCTCACATTTTAAGCTGCTTTTTTCCCCGCTAAAAGCAAGTAAAGCAAGGTCTTCATTATAAAATATTGAATTATATATTTCGCAACTTCTTTCACTAGAAACTGAGTTAATTTCATATCCTTTGTTATTAATAAAGATACAATTTGATGCTTGTATGACTGATCCTGCACCAGTCGTGTCATCACCTATTCCTCCTCCAGTATAGCAACCATATACGCAATTTTTTATGTAAATATTGTCTTTGAAAATACTTTGAAACACTTTGATGTCTGAACTTGATACAAATAACCCGCAACAGAGTTTATTAGAATAAAAAAAAGAATTTGATATTTTTGATGATGAATTTGTTATTTTTATTCCGCTATTATTATATTGAGAAGTTATATTCTGTAGTAAAATATTTTTACATTTGTCGATATTTAATCCAATATCTGCATATTCAAATATCACATTATTAAATTTTGAGTTTGAATTTGTATTTATAACACCTTGCCATATTTCCGATGGTTTATTCGCAGTAAATTTTATAGGTTCAATCTCTGTCCCTTTGGCAGTTAATTTGCCATTTACTTCAAATTTACAATTCTTGTAAAACTTAATAGTAACACCCGGCTTTATTAGTAAAGTGTCATTTATATCTAAAGATATGTTGGATGCTATATAAGTACCTGGATTAATAATTCCTTTTATTTTACCCGAAAAATCAAAATTAGGTATTGAAACTAATAACACATCTGAAATTGTTTTATTTACATAAAATGATTGATCTATTACATTTAAACTTTCGTATCCATTCTTTGAAAAATATACAGAATAAATACCACTTATAATTGAAATAGAAAAGTTACCATTCGTATCTGTATAAACTGAATCCAAAGAAACCGCGGGTGTAGTTTGCTCAAATACAACTTTTACATTTTCAGGAGATTTTCCATCATCTACGATAACTTTTCCCTGAATAGTAACTTGAGCTGAAACAACACCTGTTATTAGGTAAAGAGCAAATAATAATACTAGCTTTTTCATTCTTAATAACTTTATTAATGTGTAATCTATTATGATTTAATCGTTTTTTTCAATAAACCTGAAATCTATTAATTGAAAATTGTTATTCTTTGTAAATCAATGAATTGTTATTATATTATTTGGTTTACATTTTTATCATACTTCCATTCTGAATATTTGTACCTGAAGTGGATTTGTAAAAATAAATACCAGGTTTTAAATCTTTTAAATCAATTTCCTGTTTGGTTATACTGTTTGAATTCAAAATTTTGTATTCTTTGATTTTTTGTCCATAAGTGTTGAATATTTCCAGTTTTGTTTCAGTAGAAGTTAAGATAGAATACTCGAAAGTAAGTTTATTTCTGAATGGATTTGGATATATCTTAAGATTCTCAGAATATTTTGTGCTTTTTATTTCAGACAGCATATTAAATGATTTATTTACCTGATTGATGTTTTGAGCTACATCTTTAACAGACACAGTAATAAACAGTTCATCTAAATATTCTTCCTCAGCAAGAGTAATTGTCAACAATCCTTTTTCAGCTTTGGAATAAGTTCGAAAAGTTCCATTACAAGTTACATTTACCGAATTCCAGTTGATACCTATATTATCCGAAATCTGAACAGTAAATAATTTGCTGTTTTCTTCCTTGTTGATAGTAATCTGAGGGGGTATAGTATCAGCATTAATATCAATTCCTAATGCATAATTCCCAAGACCGTTGACTTCAATTGACGAATTAGCTTCACCCAATTTAGTCCATAACTTATTATATGTTGGCTTAAAATACACAGCTACCGGAGTATTTGGGTTTAGATCAAACACAGTTAAATCTTCAACACCAAGAGTACTTTTTAATGAAAAATTACCATTCGGTGCAGTTTTAAGTGTATCGTTACCATTTATTGCAATCAAATAGAAAACATCGCTCACAATTAAAAATGTGTCTGAATCTTGTGTAAATCCAAGTACTTCTCCACCTGTATAGAAATACATAAATTCAAATCTCGTGTTTGATGCAAAAGACTGTTGATTATCCGGTATTGTAAACTCAAGAATCGAATAATGCTGTTGAGGAGCTGCTTTAAACTGTTGGTATTTAACCAAACTCCTGGTATAACTACGAGTTGAATTTGAAAATACAGTTAATTTATCGCCCACAAAATCAACAATTTGATGTCCAATATTCTTAATTTTTTCCAAAATAACTTCTTTCAGTTCAGATACTGAGTTTTGAATTTGTTTCCAGAAATTTTCAATCCCACTTATGTCATTAAACTCCGATTCGACATCAAAATCACTGTACACAACCACAGGAAACATTTTTTTTGTCTCTGCATGATAGTAACTTTCAACCAATGGAAAAGTATTTTTAAATGCCAATTCTGCTTCAAAATCAAAATCAAATACACCTATCTTCACCGGCAATCCAACCATAAAGGTACATTCATTATTTTTCTCAATTACTTTAAAACAATCTTCTTTTAAGGAATTTTCGGTTTGTTTATAAGTGCGTGTTTCTAATTCTTTACTTACAAATTGCTCCATAGTAGAAGCATCTAAAAATGTATTATACAAAGAGAAAGACTCGTTATTGACATTTTTCAACGAAGTCAGAGTAAATGGAATTTCATTACTTGTACTGCTGTTCAGAAAATTAAGCATCTTTTCTCCAATACTTGTTTCGCTTGTTGTTTCGCGGCTAAATAACACATCACCGTGAATTATGAAATTCAGATTTTTTAATTTTGCTTTGATACCTTCTATAGAAAAGTCTATTTCATTTGTGAGACCATAGTTTAATTTTAAATTATTATTTTTATCAAAACCTGTTAGTTTTTTTGCACTCATCGAAAATTGAGTTTCTCTTACACCTTCAATTGAGATATTTAATGGTTTTGAAGTTGAAAATAAATCATATTGACGCCAACCATTACTTAAATCATCAAAAATTTTATGACCAAAATCAGATTTATTGCTTTGCAGTTTAACTCCCACAGATAAATCGTGTTTAATAAACTCTTCCGACACATAAGAATCATTAAGTGACTTCCCCCAATTAAATCCATAATTAAAGCTTCCGTTAATGTTTAAATCGAGAGGGAAAATAACTTTTTTAATATTTCCGCCTAAACTCTGTGTGAAGTCCTTCTTTATATCAAATCCAGCGTTTAATTTGATTCCGATTTTTTGGGACGATTTTGATTCCAGATTCAACGGATTTTGATCATTTTGAATGATATCGGCAATGGCGCTCATAAAAAAGAGTGAATTGGAAGTTTTGAATAGATTATCCAGACTTAACATATTATATAAAACTAATATGTAAGCTCTTGGATCATCGTTCATTTTTACTTCAGTATTGTTTAGATAATTGATATTAATACCTGCTTCGGCGCCAATTATTTTAAAATCAATTTTTGTATCAGCAGTAGCTTTTAATGAAGACTCATAACTTAATTTTTCGATTTCACCTAAATTATTAAAGTCATAAGTGAAATTAAAAGAAGATCCAACTTTCACAGAACCGCTTATGTATTCATAATCTGCGGCTTTACCTAAACTTGCAGTAAAAGTTCCTGATTTTTTTGTTGGAATGTATGGAAATACAGCAAAAGTTCGTGGTTTAAAATTATTCTCTTTAACTTCCAATTCATAATTCATCATGTCGATGGCTGAATTAAATCTTAATGTATTGCTTGAATATGCAGCAATTAAATCATCATTTTTATCCTCAATACTTTTGCCCGAAACTGAAACTTTCAATTGTACAATTCCTTTGTCATCAGATAATGACGATATTACAGGCTCACTTTTGTTATCTAAAAAAGATTTAATTCGTACACCTTTTATCGGATTACCTAATGTGTCAGTTACCTGATAATGAAGATATGCTGCTCCAAATTCTTTGATATAGCCAGGCACTAAATCGTTAATATCAGGATTAAGAGTTTTGATGTTAAGAACTTTCACATCCCCATATTGAAAATAAGCTGTATCAATTGCTGATTGAACACCATTTGTATTTCCCGTTCTTACCGATAACTTGTGTTTTCCAATAGTTAATGCAGAGGCATCAATATTGATCGTTCTCAATATGTCGGGTTTATCATTTACATAAATTATTCTATTGGCATAATCGTTATCGAACCAGTATTCAATCTTACCGCTTTGGGGAATATGAGGTAATTTATAGAAATAACAGGACTGAGATGATGTCATCGTTGTATTTCCATATCCTGTTCGGATATGAAAAGTATGCAGCCCTACTGATAAATTATCTGTTAAGGCATTAATTATGACAATTGAATCGGAATTTGTTAAATTGATTTTTGCTGATTGCGCAATATTATTATCGAACCAGTATTCAATAACAGGTTTTCTTTCGCTGACAGATAGCTTGTAAAAATATGCACTTTTTACCGAAGTCATTGTGTTAAAATCGAAACCTGTACGTATATGAACAGAATGCAAACCTACTGGTAAATTGCTTATGTTAGCCGAAAAATCAATTATTTGATCCGGATTTGTTACTGTAATTTGCTGTTTTTGTGAATTATCATTGTCGAACCAGTATTCCAGAAAAGTCTGGCGTACTCCGGCATAGCCTCTCACAAAATAGGTAGTGATTAAGCCTGAAGGTTTATTTTCGGTATTTAAAACACGGCAATGCAGCACATTTAATCCTTCGGGTAATTCTATTGCCGAAAGGTTGATATCAAAAGGTTGATCAACAATAGCAGACACTTGCTTTGTTTTTACCTGGTTTAAATCATTGTTAAACCAGTACTGAAAAGTATAATTGCTTTGAGCAGATAAAAAAAAAGAAAATAGAAATAGCCAAAGCAAAAGAAAAGGGAAAATCGCTTTTCGTTTCATGCAGAGCTATTTTAATTAGTATGATTTAATCTTTACCTGAATTTTCAGATTGCCATTTTCATCTGTCTGTGCGGGTACATTTTTTATGATTATTTGTGGGTAAGGAGGTAAACCCGTATCGCTGAATCCTGTGCCACCATATATGCCAATATCTGTTCCATCTGTTCCTGCATTTTTACCCAAAGGGCCTTTCAGGTGATAATCGCACAACGGATTTACACCCAAATCATATCTTGCAAAGATTTCGTTCCAGTCAGTTACTATTGCAGTATTATCACCCCAGGCACCTGTTAGCATATTGTTGCTTATAATACAATTTGAAAATGTAGTATGTTGAATACTATATGCATCAATTATTATATTGTTTTTAATTAATGTTGAATTGATATTCATTAATGGAGAAGACCAACCCCACCAAACTTGATGTCTAATAACATTATTAGCAACCAACCCTCCTGTAACATCTTTTATAGTATTCAATACATTGTTAGTAAATTGAATAGGTGAGTTCCCTCCTGTATGTTCATTTCGTATATAATTCTGATTTATAATAATTCCTAAGCATTTATCGTTTCCTACCTGCAAGCTGTTAATATTACAATATCTCATTAGAAAATTATCCACATTTCCATCAGCATTGGCCAGATTTACATTTCCTGTCACGTAGCATCCCATCAGGCTGCTACCATCTGCTCCTTTATAAAACTGAATATTCCCCCCAATGGTAGTATTGCCACCTTCGGTGTCTAATCTATGTCCAACACCTATTATTATCAGCTTCTTTTGAATTTTCACTGTGTCGCTTATCGGCATTAATCCCGAAGGTAAAAAAACTGTACTACCTGCAGGAGCATTGATGAGAGCTTTATTTAGATCGTTATAAATTGTAGTGGTATTACTTGGCGATTGCACTGCGATGTCCTGTGCATAGCACATAAATGCTGACATCATAAATAAACAGAAAAAAAATAGTTTTGATTTCATTATGAATATGTTTTTTTTAATTGAAATAAACCAGATTAAAATGTTATTTTTAAAATATCTGAAAAGAAGTTTATGACACTTATAATTGATGAGTCACAAAAACAATTTTAGTTCTTTATTTTGATATACGTATATCTTTTGTTAAATGTTTTTTTCTCATCAATACTCTACCGTTTCTTTAATCTGCTATTTTTTCATTCCACCAATCCTTCGTATATATTGTATAACCGAAGGAGTTGGTGGAAGTGAGGAAATAAAGCAAACGAAACGAATTAATTCACAGGTTTATATCTTATTTTTTGTTTGATTTTTCGGGTTTATGAGATTGATTTTTAGCTTTAAAAATGTTTAAAATCAAAAAATTTATATACGACAAATTTAAAAAATGCAAAATTAATCTGCAATACAATTTTTTTCTAAAGTGATGAAATGAGTGAAAAATGGTACGAAGTGATAATTTCTTTGCATGAAATGGGTAATTTTTGTTACGGGATGTTTAAGCATCAGAATCTATTTTCTGATACGTGCATAACTTAAAAAAAATGCTGCAATTGAGGATTGAACAAATGAAGGAAGTAAAAATGATACCTTTTATGAATCTGAGGATATTTTTTTAAAGGGATTTTCTTTCAACAATATTTGGTTTTAAGTTATAAAATAGATACAAGTCTGATAGTTAATGTGTAAGGCTAACGAATTGAGTATTGGTTTCAAACTTTTGAAAAATGTTTTTAATGATGGAATTCTATTCAAATTCCCTCTTCAACAACCCGTAAACAACCAAATCAACGTATCCGCGTTTGTGTAATTCACCATCCCGCTCAATGCCTTCGTGTGTAAAGCCAAGCCGTTCGGCAACTCGTAGGCTTTTAATATTCTCGGTAGCGGCTTTTAACTGAATGCGAT
>CAYONE010000107.1:0-12626 GCA_964405245.1 uncultured Paludibacter sp. | reverse complement strand
CGCAAAACCCGCTAAGTGCACGTCAGCCAGCCTGTGACCATAGGCGTGTGTTATGGGGCGTTTTTTTGTCATTTCGTTACAATTATCGCTGTTTCTGGTGCAATACCAATTGTCGCAATTGAACCGCTGTTGAATCTCAGAAAGTCAGTTTCGATTCCGTCACTGAAAATCACGCCATTTGTCGGCATTAGTGATTCGATTGTCAACACATTTTGATTTTTAATTACTCCTGCAGTTATTCCTGTTTGTGTTCTCATACTTTGAAAAGGTTCTCTAACAGCAAAAAGTAATTCATTGTCTTTAAGTTTGGGTCTTTTTAGTTTCAAATCTTTTTCAAACAGACTTGTAACTCCATAAGCCATATTAAAAATTGAACTTAACCAACCTGTTGAACCCGCTTGTGTTGAAACGATAAGACCACTCGAAGATTGTTCTTCCTGATTTTTGTTGTACGATATTTTGTATCTCGCAGAAATATGAGAAGAAGCTCCGATAAACAAGTCGTTAAAAGCTAAAATCCGTTGTCCATCATTTAGTTTTGCTTCTGCAAAACGCATTGTTTTCGAATGGTAATTATTTGAAATTACACTTTCAACACCACCAATAAAGTTTGACGTGTCAAATGGCAACAAAACTCCGTCATGCCTCTGTTTGTCTGGATTAACTGCTACCATTGGAATTCCTTTTGAGTATTTTGCCGTATTAGCGACTAATCCATCCTGCCCGATAACAACAATTAAATTGTTCTCTGAGAAAATAAACGAAGGCATAAAAGCTCTTTCAAGTGTTTTGTGTTTAATTACTCTTGAAAGTTGAGTTTGTAGCGAATTTAAAGATTCTTGAAAGGTTTCGTGTTCTTCCACATAATCTTCAAAATTTCCACCAAGTCTTTCAATGTAAAATTTAGCTTGTGCCTTTGTGTTGAAACGTTCAATTAAAGACTCAAGCCTTGTTTTGTTTTTTACAATGATTGCATATTCTACACTCATTTTTTACTTTCTTTCTTGTCGCTTAAAATTGAATCCAATAATTCCGGACTAATATTCAGATTGCCTATTTTCCCTGCATTTTCTGCAAGTTCTCTAAACGCCAAAGAGATATTAAATTTTGGGTCAGGATTATTGTTTAAAGCAGTCAGTGTTTTCCAGTCGATTTCTTTATAAGGTTTTAAAGTTGTTTCAATTACATATCCTTGTGTTTCAGCTTCTTTCTTGTCGTTAGCCGTTTTTTGTTCGATAAGTTGTTTTCTCTGATTTTCAACTGCAATATCAGCTTCCAATTTCATTTCACGAAGTTTTCGGTCGTTTTCAGCTTTTTGCACGTCAGATTCCATTCTTTTTTCGGCAATTTGTTTTTGCTTTTCTTCTACGGCAATTTCTGTGTTTAGTTCCGATTCTTTTATTTTCCTCTCTTGTTCTACGGCAAAGTTTCTGCGCTCATAAATTGCCTGGTCAGCTTCTTGTTGTAGTTTTTCTCTCGTTTCGGTTTCCAGCGCTCTTGCCATTTCGGGAGTTGCCTGAATAGCTAAGATATTTGCACCTAAAATCTCAATTCCTAACATTCCGATTGCCTGAGAAGCTTTAAGTCCTTCTAAAATCTTTTCTTCGATTGCTTTTGCTGAACGAATAGCATCTTTCAATTTGATACTATGAATATAAGAAGAAGTTGTTGTTTGTGCCTCATTGATTATTCGTTGATTTAACTTTTCAATGTCATTTTTCTTATATTGTCCGTTGTCGTTTACTGTAAAGTCAAGTACGTCAGCAAGAGTTTTCGGATTGCTAATTTTATAGCTAATTTGTCCTTGAATAGCAACCGTCTGATAGTCGAAAGTTGATTCATTAAAAATGAATGGCAAGTCATTACTTCCCATTGGAATAGCTGCTATTGAGCTACTTGGAGCAAAATAGAAAAAAGAAAGTCCACGCCCTTCTCGTTTTATGTTTCCATTTTTAAAATGAAGAACATAAGTCATAGAGTCAAATTTAATGTGTTGAATTCCGAACATATTTTTAAGTTTTTATTAGTTGTCTGTTTGTTTTTTTTCTTTTTTTTAAAATGCCCCATAACGACCGAGGCTATGGGCTTTGGCGGTCTGCGGGCGAATTCATTGTCGCAAAGCGAAAATGGAAATGCGGGAGAATAAACTCCATGATTGCACGAATTCGGCTATTGCCGCTTAGGCGTGTGTTGGCAGCTGGCCGTTGGTTTAACGAGCATCACTTCCAACGCTGCACGGTCTTTTCGTGCGTTGGTTTGGCGGCTCTTTTGCAATTTTTGATTTGTGGGTTGATTTGTGCGAATTGCAAATGTGCCGACAAGAGCGTGGATTATTGTTCTGTCGTCTTGTCGTTTTTCACCAAGTCTTCCGCTAACATTTTCGCTTGTGTAATAACAGTGTCAACCGCTTTTTCTTGCAAGTCGGGTGGATAACCAAACTTTCGCAAAATACGTCTTATGTTTCTTCGCAAAGTAGCTTGAACGCTTTCTTTTATTGTCCAGTCAATTGTTGTACTATTGCGAACAGTTTTTAGAAGCTCTTGCGCTATATGTTTTAGTATTTCGTCACCCATCACGGCAACTGCGCTGTTGTTTACTTCCAATGCTGTGTAAAAAGCGTATTCGCGATAATCCAATCCCAAATTTTCACCTCTTTTGTCGGCTTCTTTCATTTGTTCGGCAAATGGAATCAGCACTTTTTCTAAAAATTCAACGGTATCAATCATTCCGTTATGATAGCGTTGAATAGCATCTTCCAACATTTCAGAAAATTTCTTACTTTCAACGAGATTGATTTTTGTGCGCTTTTTGATTTCTTCTTTCAGCAGTTTTTTCAATAACTCAACTGCTAAATTCTTTTGAGGCAAATCTTTCAATTCCTGCAAAAAGCGTTCGTCTAGAATTTCAATGTTTGGTTTCTTTAAACCTGCTGCATCAAAAATATCAATTACATTATCGGCAGTAATGGCTTCGGAAATAATTTGTTTGATTGCCGTTTCCATTTCATCATCGCCTTTACCGTTTTCGTTTCGGTCGGATATTTTTACCAATCTTGCTTTGATAGCTTGAAACAAAGCTACATCATCACGTATTGCCATTGCTTTTTCGTGTGGAACAGAAATGGCAAATGCTTTGAGTAAGTTTTTTGTGTTTTCAGTAAAACTTTGTTCACCGTTTTCCTGACTGAAAATATAATCGACAATTACTGGTATGAATTTCAGTTTTTCTGCTGGTGTAAGCGTAAAGAATTTCCGCCAATCGAAGTGCCGTAACTGGTAGTCGATTGCTTCGTGCAATTCTAACATTTTGGCAACTGCCAATTCCTGGTCGAGTGTTGGTTTTCCTTCTCCGCCACTTGCTGTATATTCGGCTAATGCTGATTTTAATTCTTGGGCAATTCCGAGATAATCAACTATCAAACCACCTTCTTTTCCTTCAGTAAAAACACGATTTACCCGTGCTATAGCTTGCATCAGGTTGTGTCCTCGCATGGGTTTATCCACATACAAGGTATGCAAACAAGGAGCGTCAAAACCAGTTAGCCACATATGGCGCACAATAACCAGTTTTAAACTATCAGTAGGATTTTTCAGGCGGTCGCCAATGGCTTTGCGCTTGGCTTTATTGCGAATGTGTGGTTGCATGGCAAGTGTATCGCTGCTGGAACCTGTCATAATCACTTTTATTGTTCCTTTATCGTCATCGTCCGAATGCCACAAAGGTCGGATTTAGATAATAGCATCGTATAAATCCACACAAATACGGCGACTCATGCACACAATCATTGCCTTACCATCCAGCACTGCGTTACGTTGTTCGAAGTGATACACCAAGTCCTGCGCAATTTTCTCAATACGGTTCGGATTTCCAACAATGGCTTCCAAACGTGTCCATTTTGCCCGCATTTGTTGGCGGTTGCTTAATTCCTCTCCTTCGGTTAGTTCCTCAAACTGTTCGTCAATCGTTACTTTTTCATCTTCTTCGAAATGCACTTTTGCCAATCGGCTTTCGTAGAAAATAGGAACGGTAGCTTTATCGTTTACAGCTTGTTGAATATCGTAAATATCTACATAATTTCCGAAAACAGCTTGTGTGTTGCGGTCGGTGCTTTCAATGGGAGTGCCCGTAAAACCAATAAAAGTAGCGTTAGGCAATGCATCGCGCATATATTTGGCAAAGCCATCAATAAAATCGTACTGACTGCGGTGCGCTTCATCAGCTACCACCACAATATTATTTCTCTCGCTTAATGCCTTTATTTCAGCACCGATATATTCTACAGCAGGTTCACTTACCACATCTGAACCATTGTTTTGTATAATATCGGAATTTACAGGCATAAACTTCTGAATGGTAGTAAACACGATTCCACCCGAAGCAACAGTTAATAATTTTCGTAAATGGTTGCGATCTTCGGCTTGCTGTGGCTCTTGGCGAAGGACTTGTTGACAATTACAAAAGGTTTCGTGTAATTGTTCGTCTAAATCATTACGGTCGGTAAGGATTACCAAAGTCGGGTTTTCCATGCGTGGCTCTACAATCAGTTTCCCCGAATAGAAAACCATGCTTAAACTTTTACCGCTGCCTTGCGTGTGCCAAATTACACCGCCTCGTCTATCTCCCGTTGTTGAACTGGCAATAACCGTACTTTCTACAGCCTTGTTTACAGCATAATACTGGTGATAAGCAGCTACTTTTTTGAGTGTCTTGGTATCACTTTTTTCAAAAACAATAAACTGACTGATTAAATCCAGCAGCGTTTGTTTATTCAACATTCCAAGGAACATTACTTCCATTTCGGGTTGGAGGTGGTCGGCTGTAGTTGTTCCGTCTTTGGTTTTCCAACTCATAAACCTACCAAAATCACTGGTCAGCGTTCCGCATTGTGCATCCCAACCATCGCTTACAATCAGCAATTCGTTATACGTAAAAAGAGAAGGAATAGCTTGTTTGTAGGTTTGAAGCTGATTGTAGGCCGATTTTATAATTGCATTTTCATCAGTGGCATTTTTCAATTCAATCACTACCAAAGGCAAACCATTTACAAAAAGGATAATATCCGGTCTTTTATTCTGACTGCCTTCGATTATGGTGAATTGATTGACTGCTAAAAATTCATTGTTTTCGGGATTCGTAAAGTCAACGATATATACTTTCTGCCCTCGAATGCCATCAGAAGTTCTAACTTCCACATCTACACCTTGTGTCAGGTATTTATGGAATGTTTCGTTATTGATTAGCAGGTTTGGGCTATCGGTGCGGAGCACTTTTTTAAGCGCATCTTCTTTGGCATCCTGCCCCAATGTAGGATTAAGTTTATCAATAGCATCACGCAAACGGGTAGTAAGCACCACATCGGTGTATTGTCTTTCGGGGTGTTCGCCATCGGGCGAAATGTCTGTACCCAAAATGTAGGAATAACCTAGATTTTGAAGATACGAAAGTGCAATTTCTTCTATCTCGTTTTCGGTAATGCTGTTTTTCATTCAACTAAGCAAAAGTTGTATTTTCTATTTTTTTTACAGCCACCTGAATAAATTTCGGATTGGAAAACAGCATTTTCTTTCTGTCGCTCCAACTTTCAATATTGCGTGTTACATCTTCAATTGTTTTTGCTCCTTTTTCTGACATTATATAATCAACTGTGGATAATAATTCCAACCCAAATGCAGAATAAAACCCATTTAAAAAGGTTTTGACTTTGGTAGTAATAGCTTTGCATTCTGAATATTCCGGTTGATTCAGATAACTTTCAATTTCCTGCTCACCATCAAACATAATACCCAATTCCTCAAAAGGTTTCTTGTCTTTCGAACTATAACCTGTTATATAACTACCGTTCAGGTAGTACAAAACATGTTTCACTTTGCCGGAATACGGTCCGTAAAAATTGGGTTGAAATTCTAACTTAAATTGTTCTTTTGCCCCAAACCGTTGAAGGAAATAGGCAGTTTTCTCAGCCGCAAATTCAGAGATAAATTCACCATTACGCACCAACTCATACAAAACTGATAAAAGCATGGCACGGGCAGGAGTCAATTTAACCCGTTCCTTTTTCATTACTTCCCGAATAATGGCATTGGGTTCAAATATTTGTACTTCGCAGTCCAAATTGGTGAGATAGTGTTCTATCAATGCTTTTACTTTATTCCAGTCAAGCCCTCCGTTTCCGGCTCCCAGGGGAGGAATGGCTATTGATTGTATTTTATTTGTAGTAATTACACGAACCAGGTCTTTCAACCCGCTTTCAATATAGCTATACTCAGAAGGCTTACGCCAGTCTGTTTTTGTAGGAAAATTGATAATTATTTTTCGTCCACCCAGCAAAGACGAATCTTCTGTTACGAATAGTTTCCCAACCTGTATTTCTTTTGCTTTACAGGCTTTTTCGTACAGTTTGTAATTATTGGGATATTGGTTTTTGAATTGCAAAGCAATTCCTTTTCCCATAACACCAACTGTGTTTACAGTATTTACCAAAGCTTCGGCTTTACTTTCAAGCAAGTTGCCTTCAATGAATTGTATCATAATTTTTTAGAAATAAGCATCGGGTTTAATATAAATCATTTCTTGGGGAATTCCCAGCTCAAGCAAACGTTTCTTTGCTTCTTCGTTGTACACTACCCATCCAATAATGGCAGTAGTAGGTATGTCAGTTTCAACCAAAAATTCAGCTTCTTTACGCCGTTTCAGGTCGGTGTCTTCAATATTACGCCAATATTTAGCATCTATGGCTTTTTTATCCAAAATTTCATCGATATTGACCAAATCTTTTTCTTCGTAAAAATCAGTTAGTCCAACTGCAACAGCATGCCCATTAGCAAATACAAAAGGTAATTTATGATCCACTATCTTCTGAACAGAACTTATACAATAAACAATATCTTGTGCTGGAGTTACTGGAACTCCATTATACCCTTTCTGAATCACATAAAGCATAGGCATACGTGAACCAAAATAAAATGGAATATAATTTCCCAGTTTTTTCCCATTAGGTATTTCAATATTGTTCCGTGTACTTATAATACTGTCATCCCCTATGGCTTTATAGCTTTTATTCGCATTAACCGACGACACATGTGTAAGACCATATTGAAGAATGTGTGGTACATTTTCAATATGAGTCATACGGTACAGATATGTTTTGTTTAAATCGGCCATACTTTGTGACTAAGTAATTTGCAAATATAACTATTTTACTTCTATTTTCCCACTCATCAACCTTGGCAATAAATTATCGCGGGTTTGGGTGAGGGTTTGGATTTGATTTGCATTTTCCAATATTTTATTGTCAATCGGATTAACGATTTTTTCGAATTCCTTAATTATACTTTTTTCAGGCACAATGATTTCAATATTCTCAAAGTTAGCTTTGTTTATAGACCCAAAAACTGTTCCTTCACTTTCAAATCCTCTGAAAATTGGTTCAATGTTTTTCATCATATAATATGTGAATGAGAATGCATTTGATTTATGTCTTACTGCCGAAAGTCCACGACCAACGCAACAAACTTCATTTGCCATATTAATATCACCGACCGGAGCTCTTACACTTACAAGCGTATCAAGTGGTTTTGCTGTCCGCTTTGGTTCAGTTGTATAAAGTCGATTTGTTGGAAACCTAAAACCAAAATCCGTTCTTCCCTGATAGAAAACCATTCCTTCTCCTAATTCATTATATGAACTTCCCGCTGGAGATTGCCCCATTGTCAAGTTAAATTCTTCTCCTAAATTTCCAATTCTCCATCCCTTCGGCAGCCCATCCACCAACTCCCCATCAAATCCCGGAAACTTAAAATCGACAAACCACTCTTTAAAAATAGCCTGTGCCATAGCCTCCAGCGTTTGGTTCATTTGCAGGTTCAGTTCTATTTTGTCGTCGAGTGAAGTGAGTATTTGGGCGATTTGGGTTTGGGTTTCAATATCATTTGGTATTGTTACCTCAATATTTTCGAATAATGAAGCATTAAATGCGGGATATGTTGTTGTGTTTGCTTCTGCAACACTATTCAAAAAATATACGATTTCATCTGTTGTTAAATAATAAAATAGAAAATTAGGGTCAATTTTTTTTGCTGTTAATACAGCAAAACCAGTAGACGCAATCGTATTTGGTTTTACGTTCTTCGCTATTCCATAATGTCTTAATATTGGTCGTACAGTTGAATAAACAATATCATTTTCATTGACGATTCGTTTTGCTCTACTTGGTGCATCATCCAAACATAATATTTGAAAATCAGAAAATCTATTTTCAGTTACAGAAGCTGTGTCCAAGTATTCAATCACATCATACTTAAAATTTTTATTGATAGAATTTTTATTTACTTCTATCAAATCTCCTAATCTATAAGTTTTCCACTCACTCATAATTCAACTGTTTTACACATATTAGTATAATGTTCGTGCAGTTCAGAATTCAATAATTCCAAAAAATCAGCAACCACAATTTTCCCTTCTTCAAATTTATTCTCAAGCAAATTTTCAACAGACTCAATTCTGTCCAAATGTGAATACTTGTTTAAAAAATCATATATCCTATCTGCTTTTTCCTTGTCAAAGGCAGTTTTATCCAATAATCCTCTGATTTGTCTGACCTGAGGATATTTGAATGTTAAAGCAGCTTCACATACTCGCCTGATAACATTTGCACTGGAATAACAATCGTCTATAGAAAATACGTCAAGTTTTTCAAACGTTTTTAATTTCGAAAATAGATAGTGGTATTCTGAATCATAATTAATCAACTCCTTTTTTGCGTTTGTAATTGCAGAAATCCGGTTTCCATCTGAGTTCATGCTGTTTATTTGATAAAACTGAAACAAAGGTTCTTTTATTTCTTTGCCATTGTTATCTTTCACTTTATTACCTTGTTCGTCTATTTTATTCTTCTTTTTTGTATCAAACCAATCTCGCACGAGTTTGAAAAACCAAAAATTGTGAGTTAATATTAACAGCTGTTTGGCTTGTTCGCAGTTAGCTTTAATGAATGATTTTGCAGAAAACAAATGATTAGAATCAAAGCTTGAAATAGGGTCGTCGATTACCACAATAGTATCTTCAATTTTATTATCTTCTTCTTTGAGTTTGGCGATAAAGTAAACCAGCCCGATTGCAGTTTGCTCACCTTCACTTAGATTATCATCAGCCTTATGCGTTTTATTTCGCATAATGAGGTAACCTCCTTCTTGCCTTGTTTCAAGGCTCAAATCGTTTCTGCCTAAGAATTTGTGAAGCATTCTGTTGAATTCTTCTTCCCCGAGCAGTTCATCGGAAAGCTCCTTTTTAAGTTCAGCAATCTTACTTTTTCTCTTATTTATCGCTTCATTTAATGCTTCAAGTTCCTTTTTAAGTTCTTCTTCCTTCGTTTTTTTAGTCAGAAAATCGTAAGTTCTGACTTCTTCCGAAACATAATGTAATTCAAGCGTTTTCTTATCCTCAGCTACTTTCTTATCCAGACCCTCAAATTTTTTGTTATGTTGGTCGAATATGGACATAATATTGTTGAAGCCGGTTTGAAATTTCTCAATTAGTTCGCTGCTTATTACAGTGATACCGCTTACAGGAATTTCAAATGGATTATTTTGCTTTTGTTCAATAGCTTTTCTCCACTTATCAAGGATTGATCTTACTTCTTGAATCAGCTCGTTGAAATCATTTACTGCTGTTTCGAAAGGCTGTTGAAATTCTTCGTACAATGAACTTTTATGTGGGAAGTTGAATTCCAGCTTATTCTCATCAAACCAAACTAATCCTTTGGCTAAGGCCGTTTTTAATTGTTCAAACTCATCGCTAAAATGCTTATTTAAATCCGAAATCCTATCTTTTGGTAACACTTGCCCACAAAACTCACAGGTTGTAGCATTTTCAATATGCACTTCTTTCAATCCTTGATATACCCAATTAGCTATTGTAGGATTTTCTTTTAATCGGTCTATTGTTTTAGCTGTAATTGAAGTTGAAATTAATTCAGTTACACGCTTGTAGATTGGTTCAAACACTGAACTATCAAACCTTTTAATCTCATTCGGATTAATAAAATTCTTTTCTTGAGGTTTGATACTTTTGGACAGTTTTTCAATTTCAGCAACAGAAAGTTTACTTTTTCCTGATTGAATAGCAGTTTTGTTTTCTGTGATAAAGTCAGCAAGTTTCTTTTTGTCGTAATTCAATAATCTAGTGTCATTAATCTCAATAACTTTGAAACTGGCTTTTATGTTTTTCGCTGCATTTGATAGAAATAAGTCATTTAATTCCAATAATCCTTTCGATTTCTTATTGTCTTTATCTCCATTTAGCTCAACATCGACCTTCTTTTGTTGCTTCTCATTTTCTATAAGTTGTACAATTTCTAAATCAAGAGCCGATTTGTCCTTTCCTGCTTTTTCGGATAAATAAACAATTCCTTTCACTCCATTATCCGTAAAGACGTTCTTTTTTACAAAGTCTTTATTGAAAACCTTAATATTTAGTGAATTAGAATCTAAATTTGTTTGATTTATAATACCACTTTCTGTCTGTACTTCCCATTCAGCATCGGCAAAACAAATTGGCTGTTTTGTTTCAATCCATCGAAATAGGTTTGAAAGCGTTGATTTTCCACTTCCATTCCATCCATAAAACAGATTATATTTGTTGAAATCAGCTAATGAAGCATCGGTGGCATAATTTTCAAATATGCCAAACTTCTTTAGTATGTTGATTTTTTTTATCATGGTTGGATTGGTTATTTCTTCGGCAATTTCTTAGTTGCCTTTTCAATTTTCTTTTGTTCGCTATCCACACGGCGTTCCAGTTTTTTTATATCTTCGGCTACCGGTAGGTTTTCGGGTTTAATTCCCCTGTTAGCAAGCATTTCACGAACACTCGTGTTGTTTTGCACATGTTCGGCAGTTATGGGATTTTCGCCATATAAATCTTTGGTTTCTACGTTGTAGTTAGTCATTTCGGTAGCCAGATTCTTGGCAGCAATGGTAAGGGTAGGTAAAAAATCGGCAAGTGGTCGGTTCGAATTAATTCCCAAGCGGTTTTTCATGTCTTCGGTGGTATGTCCTCCAAACAATGCTGTATCGCCTCTAGAACGGATTCGCCCAAATCCTTTATCGTCAACACCTCGTTCGTATATGTTTTGCGAAAGTTGTTTTTCCGACGCTCTTAGCTTTTCTCTTGTTTCGAGTCTCGAAAGCAAATTTAGTCGTTCTTCAATCAACTCTGCCTTACGGGTTTGTACTGCAAAATAACTTTGAGCAAAAGCAATTTCTTCCTTTTTCGGGTCGCCATTTAGAGCAATGAGATAACATGCATATCGGGTAAGCATAAAATCAGAAATTTCACGCTTTCCTCCCTTGCCAATTTCTATCATTTTCGTGACCTCACGAAAATGATCATCTATATTGATATTCTGTGTTTTACACGAATCGACAGCACGATTTATAGCTACAATAAAATTTTCCCAACGTGCATACCCGAGCAATTCCTGAAGTTCACGGGCAAACCAAACCTCAACTTGCTCACTATCATTTTCACTATTTATAAAATGAGCAATGGTATCAAAAACTGATTTTAACTGATTTATGCGTTGTATATCCATAACTATAATCTATATCCTATTTTTTCGAGGTTATTTTTTATATCGTTGTCGAGTGAAACAGCCTTTTGCATTTGTTCTTTCAATGTTTTTGTCAGTTGTTTCATTTTGTCATCAAAGCCAACTCCATCATCTTCGGCTTCTTTAAAGTCGATATAACGTCCGGGCGTTAGAATGTAATTGTTTTTGCGGACATTTTCAATAGTTGCCGATTTGCAAAAACCTGCAATGTCGTTATAAGTTGTTTTAGCATTTTTCTCTCTCCAGTTATGATAAGTATTGGAGATAGTAGCAATGTCTTTTTCGCTTAATTCCTTTTGTTTCCGACTTATCATCGTGCCCAGCTCACGGGCATCGATAAACAGAATTTCGTTTGTGCGATTTCTGAATTTGGTTGTTTCGGTCTTGTTTCGAGCCAAAAACCACAGACATGCAGGAATTTGTGTGTTGTAAAACAGTTGCGAAGGCAAAGCAACCATGCAATCAATTAAATCAGCTTCAATCATTGCTTTGCGTATTTCACCTTCGGTAGCAATTTCCGAACTCATACTTCCGTTTGCCAATACTATTCCGGCAGTTCCGTAAGGTGCAAGTTTACTTATGAAATGTTGTAACCAAGCGTAATTTGCATTTCCTGTTGGCGGTACTCCGAATTTCCATTTATGGGTTTCGGCTTTGTTTATGTTGTATTCGCTCACATTAAAGGGAGGATTCGCAATTACATAATCTACTTTAAGTTCTGGAAATTTGTCGTTCATTAAAGTGTCGCCCAACTCAATTTTAGCATCAATGCCCCGAATAGCAAGATTCATCTTTGCCAATTTGTGAGTGGTTGGATTGCTTTCTTGTCCGAAAATAGAAATCTTGCCTTTGCGGTGTTCGTGCATTTCGATAAAGCGCTCACTTTGCACAAACATACCACCACTACCACAACAGCCATCATACACCCGTTTTTCTGGTTCAGGAGCAAGCATATCAACCAGGATTTTTACAATGCTTTGTGGTGTGTAAAACTGTCCGCCTTTTTTGCCTTCGGCAT
>CAYONE010000106.1:0-13074 GCA_964405245.1 uncultured Paludibacter sp. | reverse complement strand
ATTTTTAATCCGTGCCAATTACAATCAGTTAATCAATACCTTTATACAATCATATTCAAATCACTCCAAAAATATGAAGCATTTCAAATGTAAATCCAATTCTGTTACTTTCAGACTTCAAACTTCATAAATTCTTTATATTCCAAAGGCACGGATTATAAATCCGCACCAGCGGCGTTCTATTAATTTTCTCATTTTGGGACAAATATTTTACTGTAATATTATTAATTTTTATCACACCAACTGACAGGGTTTGTAATCCTGTCAGAGGGTTAAAAATTAAATGAAAAAATTACACTTTTGCCTCCCCTGCATTTTCCCCGTTCTTTTTGGCTTGGGTGGCAGCTGTATCCACTATCATTCTTGCATTCATATATTGCCCGTATAAAGTTGGTTGCATTGTGTTGAATGGCTTCATAAGCGGATCAAGCGTATTATGGATTTCGTCCTTTACTTTAGTAATTTGTGCCCTGATATCGGTCGAAGCCTGTTTTGTTACAGCCATAGAGTTTCTTATTTGAGGCGTTCTGTTTTTGAAGGTAATCGATTTGGTGTTTAACAGTTCCACATCTTCTGGTGTAACACCCCACATAGCCAGTTTATCGGCAACAGACAGGGCGGCATTGTAAATCGCTTGTATTTTCACATGATAATTTACCTGACGCAATCTTTTAAGCGTAGATTTCTCAAGGGAGACCAAAAATTTCAATTCCGTATTATTAACCGATACAGCATAAGCTTTTGTTGCATCGGCAATTTTTAGAGTTAATGCATCCAGTTCATCTTTTTCAAGGTTTTTCAGTTCCGATTTAACCTTTGTTCCCACCGATTGTTGTTTGTGGAGTTCAGCGATAAGTACATTTAAGCTTTTAATCCTGTTATACGAATCGATAACCGGAGGATACGCTTTTAACGTTTCATAATTGTTTTCGATTAGCTGTTCGGTAGCTCTCGCCATGTTGAATAAGTTAATTTCTTTTCTGTTCATTTTGTTTCTGTTTTAAATTTTAAATTTTATCCTGCTTTATGCAGGATATATATCTGTTTTTTTTAATTTCTGTATTTTTTATCTTTCATATTTCATTGCATGAGTGCAAATATTCTCTGCATAATTGAAAAATACCTCTGCATAAATGAAAATGTTCATTGCACGAATGAAAAATGCTTCTGCGCGTGTGAGAAATACCTCTGAACAAGTGTAAATGGTTATTGAACGGTTGATAAATACTTTAACATAACTGAAATGTACGAGTACACTAGTAAAAATGGTTATTTCACAGGCGAAAACTTGTAATTGTAAACATGTAACCGGTAATTGAACTGCCTGCATGCACTTTTGCAGGTAAATCTTTTCCGGCTACATGTTACTCACGATAGATTTGTTTGTAAACACTTTAATCTGTATATCCTGTTTCAGGATTATATCAAAATATATCTATCGAATTTTTCAGTAGCAAGGAAATATCTTTTTATCCTGAATTTTTAAATCCATTTGTACTTTCAGGATATTCAAATCAGTTGATTTTTCATTATCCACTACTTTTTTAGGTGGATAAATAATTATCGGATCGTCATCGCCCGGAATTATTACCTCCGGCAGAACACGTACGCTTGAAAAGCCAGGTAAAATATACATTGAAATTAGCATTATGCAGGATAAACATTTTATCATTTTGATAACTTTTTTAAATTGTTTATCCTGCAAATAAATAGAAAAAAAATCCGGAAAGTACCAAACTTTCCGGATATATTTAGGATACATAGCGTTTACAATAGCTATGTAATTAACTGTATATTAGTATTTTAAGAGGTGTGTTTATTAACCCAAAGGATACATAAAGAAATGGCGTTGATTTGTTAATATATTTAACTAAAATCTGCTCAGAAATTCAATAATATTCTCGTGATTTTGCAGATTCAGCTTTTTACGAAGGCGTGTTCTGTGTATTCTTACCGAATCGTTTTTTACATCAAGTATCGTGGCAATCATACCCGTTTCGAAGTTGGCAAGTAGCAGACAGCAGATAAGAATATCGCGGTTAGTGAGTTCGGGAAATGAATTTAAAAGCCTTTGTGAAATATTATTAAATTGTAAATCCATGGAAGCTATCAGCTCTTCATGAAAAGTGCGGTTTTCAGTTATTTTCAGGGTATTCTTAACATTCTCGGGTCGCTGTATAGATTGCCTGCGATAATTTTCGACATTTAACAACAATATATTTTGAAATTTCAATTGTTTTTCAAGTAATTGATTGTTTTCTTTTTCTCTTTCAATAATGGTTTTATTTAATTTCAATTGTTTGTTCTTAACCTTATTATTCCAAAATAGTACTAATATTAAACCTGATAATAATACTAATATTAAAGATAGTAACCAAATACGATGTTGTTTTTGTTTAACAATCAGTTTTTGGTTGGATAGCTGAAGTGTCTGATAGTTATATTTTTTTTCAAGTCCGGCAAAGCTGATTTCAAGTTTTCGTCTTTGTAACGAATCAGCGGCTATGCGGGCTAACTCCGCATAATTTAATGCGCTCTGTAAATCACCTGCTTGTTTTGCCAAAAATTGTTTTAACCTGTAATACTGTGCCGCCATTTCTCCCTTCTCTGTCATCATATCAAGATACTTTTCAGCTTGTTCATACTTTCCCGCATCTTTATAAACATTAGCAAGTAAAAACCATTTATTACTGTCGATAAGTGGTTGATTTGTTAAAGGCACTTTTTCGAAAACCTCAATTGATTTATCGTAAGCTTTATTTTTCAGATAAATGGAACCAAGCGTTCTGTATATGGACGATAATAATAATATATCTTTAATTTGTATGCTTAAAACTTCAGCATCGGACAAATACAAGATAGCGTTATCACTTTGCAATTTCTTCATATAGTAAAATGCAACATCAATCAGGCAAAGGGCACTGTTTCTTGTATCATTGATTATCCTAAATTCTTCTAATGATAATTTATTATATATAAATGAACTGTCGTAATTAGTTTCATCTTTATACATGTCAGCTGTTTCGCCAAAAACTAATCCCTTTAAATAATGATTTTCAGAATTCGTAATTATTTCTTTTGCCTTAAGAATAGCATCGGCACGTGCGGCAGCATCTCCACGATTATTTTCAATTCTGGATTTGTAAAACCAGGCATAACCGGCATGGTCCGGGTCGCTTTTTTTATAATAATTTGTAGCAATGGAAATAAGTGAATCAGATTCAATAACAATGTCGTTTTTGTCCTGCGCCTGACTTAGCAACAGTGCATATAAAGCTTTATCCGATTTAAGTTTTAACCTGCCGGGATTTACTTTCTGAAGTATCTTTAATGAGGAATCGGGATGAACATCCATTAACTGTTCTGCCTGTTTTAATTCCTTGACAGGTACATTACATCCGAGAAAATATACCAGACACGTGAGAATTAATATTAACCGACAAACTCTGTTCACCATAATGGGATTTTAGCACTATTATTTTTGATAAGTTTTTAATATAAAAACCAATTTACCGAAAGAAAAAATTACGACAAAAATAATAAAAAACTTAAAAAACAGGTGATTAAGAAATATAGATAAGATGAATAAAATTCAAGAGCTTGAATTAAACAGGGATTGCTGAAAAACTAAGAAAAAAAAATTGAACGCGGATTAGGCGGATGTACACTGAAAAAAATTAAACGGATTTGCAACAGATTATTCGATAAATCGAAACGGATTTGCAGTATTAGTCTTAAAATTTTGAGGCTGTCTCAATAGAGCAGTCTCTTGTGTGTTATATCTTCAGTTTTTCTAATTTTATATCATCTTGTGCGGTTAGTTCCTTTTCACCTTTACGGTAATAATAAATTAAACCATATTCCCTGCATTTGTTGAAGCGGGTAAACGGAGGTTCGTTGCCAAATTTTTCTTCTACCTGATTCCAAATATCTAAGATTATGGAATCGCCTTTTTTACGGAAGTTTACCAAATCTTCCCAGCTGCGGTTGGTTGCTTGCTGGTGCAGTTTCTGGTTGGTTTTATATTCCTTAAAAATTTCGTAGTGCACTTTTACTTTGGCTATCGCGGGATTATAAATGGGAAGGCCACCATTCCGTACGCGCTCGTTTTCGCCATCGATAATGTATTTTCCCCACTCAATTATTGCGGATTCGGTACTCAAATCGGGGACAGTATGCACATTCGGATCGAGTTGATAGAAAAGCTTGTGGTCTTTTTTAATGTCACCGCGAATTACCGAAAGGTTTAAAACCTGAATGAAATGCGAAATGTAAAGACGGGCATTGTGCACGATTTGCTGATACTTTTTATTTGCAAGAACCTGATTTTCGAGCGTTTGTTGGTATTGTGCCAAGTGTTTCTCAAAATGACTGAGGTAAGTTCTTGCTTCGTGCAGCGTTTTGTATTGTACAACCTGATGTGAGTAATCCTGATTTTCGCAACGCGTAATAACCTGACGCAACGCGCGCAGTCGCGCCTGATCTGTATTCGGTAACCGTCGGTAGGGCATAAATTTTTATCGGAAATTTTACGGTTATTACTATCCGTAGTTCAATTAAAAAATAACATCTATGCCTGCAAAGATAGAAAAAATTAGTCTTCGCGATACATCAACTGCATAGCTAAACGGATAATTTCGTGCTTTTTGTCATCTGAAACCATAACATTTCGGAGGTTTGCGAGTGCTCTTTCATAATAAAAATTCATCTTCTCTTCGCATATTTTTTTAACACCCAACAAGTTATAAATTTTTGTAACGGCTGCAATTTTTTCTTCAGGTTGTTGATAACTTTTTTGCATACAAACGTTCAATTCTTCCTGAATTTCGCATTTTGCTAATTTTTGTGCATGAATAAGCAGATATGTTTTTTTATTGCAAAGTATATCGCCTCCAATTTTTTTACCGAAAGTAGCCTCATTACCATAAACATCGAGCAAATCGTCCTTCAACTGAAATGCCAAACCGATATTGATACCGAAATCGTAAAGGTTTTGTGCGTCTTCTATAGAAGCGCCACCTATTATAGCACCGCATTTAAGTGCACAACCCAGCAAAACAGCCGTTTTCAAACGAATCATTTCGAGATATTCTTCGGCGCTTACATTGCTACGGGTTTCAAAATCCATATCGTATTGCTGTCCTTCGCAAACTTCGCCTGCCGTTACCGAAAATACATCCAAAACTTGTTTGAGGTAAATTTCAGGAGCTTCAGCTACAAACTGATAAGCAATTATCTGCATCATATCGCCCGAAAGAATAGCAGTATTATCGTCCCACTTTTTATGCACCGTAGGTTTTCCTCGCCGAATATCAGCGCGATCCATTATATCATCGTGCAATAAAGTAAAGTTATGAAAAATCTCAATTCCCAACGCGGGCTTTACAGCAGGTGTTACATCATCCGAAAACATATTACAGGCAAGCAGTGTAAGTGCAGGTCGTACCCTTTTTCCGCCCATCGATAAAACATAACCAATAGGTTCATACAACTGAGCGGGTGATTTCAGCCAGTTTAATTGACTTACTTCACTGTTTATTATTTCGGATATTTCAGTAAATGTTTTCATATTTTTTTTAACTCCATTTCGATAATGTCAGTCATAACATCTTTTATATCAAGCCCGGCTGCGTGCACTTGCTGTGGAATGAAACTGGTGGCTGTCATGCCCGGAGTAGTATTAACTTCGAGCAAATTAAGATTTTCGCCGGCAGTAATAATATAATCGATGCGTACAATTCCTTTGCAATGAAGTATATCGTAAATTTCTGAAGTCAGATTCTGAACTTTTCCAGTGAGTTCCGCGCTGATTCTTGCCGGAGTAATTTCTTCAACTTCACCTTTATATTTAGCATCGTAATCGAAAAACTCGTTTTTGCTGATAACTTCCGAAACCGGAAATACCACCGATTTTTCATCTGTTTTATAAACACCACAGGTAATTTCGGTACCGGGCACATAAGTCTCTATGATAACTTCATCGCATTCGGTAAACGCTTTTTCAATCGCTTCCTGCAATTCGGAGGCTTGCTTTACTTTTGTTACGCCAAAACTGCTTCCTCCCGCGTTGGGCTTAACAAAACAGGGAAATCCGGTTTTCTGCTCAATTTCTTTTGCGCTGATACTTTGACCTTTCCGCAGTAAAACAGCATTGGCTACACTTACTCCAAAGCCTTTCAGATATTGATTGCAGAAATATTTATTAAAAGTAAGTGCCGATGTCAACACTCCGCATGATGAATATGGCATTCCAATCATTTCAAAATATCCCTGAAGCAAACCGTTTTCGCCCGGAGTGCCATGAATAGTGATATAAGCAAAATCAAAATGCGTTTTTTTGCCCTTCAATATAAAACTGAAATCGTTTTTGTCAATGGCTATCATTTCGCTTTCATCCAGCCGCACAACCCAACCGCTTTTACTAATCAGCACAACAAAAAGTTGATATTTTTCATTGTCGATAAAAGTGAGTAATCCGGCAGCACTGTTAAGCGAAACTCCCATTTCCGATGAATCGCCTCCGGCAATAATTGCAATATTTTTTTTCATTTTTAAAAAGAAACTGTAATGGATTTTATTTGAATATATTGGTAAGTGCGTATTCGCGCCACATGTTAACTGCTTCTGACAAATCGGTCGGTAGCTCACTTTCGAAATGCATGTATTCGCCCGAACGGGGATGAACAAAACCAAGCGTTTTAGCATGTAAAGCCTGCCGGGGACAGGTAAAAAAGCAATTTTTGATAAAAAGCTTATAATAAGCGCTGTTTGTACCTCTCAGAATTACATTTCCACCGTATCGCTCATCATTGAAAAGCGTGTGTCCGATATGTTTCATGTGAACTCTAATTTGATGTGTTCTACCGGTTTCAAGTTTGCATTGCACAAGCGTAGTATAGCCGAATCGTTCAAGTACTTTATAGTGTGTAACAGCCCATTTTGCAAACGGATTTTCGCCTTCGGGAAAAACAGTAAACTGCATTCTGTCGCGCGGATTACGGGCAAGAGAGCCAACCACGGTACCTTCATTTTCTTTCACATCGCCCCAAACCAATGCATTGTAAAGTCGGTGCGTAGTTTTCTCGAAAAATTGCTTTCCCAGATTGGTTTTTGCCTCAGGTGTTTTTGCCAGAAGCAGTAAACCCGAAGTATCTTTATCGATACGGTGTACAAGACCAACGCGCGAATCGTTCGGATCAAAGTTTTTTTCATTTCGCAAATGCCATGCAACAGCATTCAGAAGTGTTCCATCGTAATTGCCAAAACCAGGATGCACAACAAGTCCCGGTTGTTTGTTTACAACTATTATATCTTCATCTTCGTAAACTATATCGATGGGAATATCCTGCGGATAAATTACATAACGAAGTGGCGGGTACGATAAAACAATAGAAATAATATCGTTGGGTTTAACCCTGTAACTCGATTTTACAGATTTTTCGTTTACAAGAATATTTCCGTCTTCGGCAGCATCCTGAAGGCGGGTGCGCGAAGTACCGGCCATTAAATTTACCAGATACTTATCGATGCGCACCATAGTCTGACCTTTGTCAACTATGAACCTGAAATGCTCATAAAGCACATCTTCCGGAGTTTGTACCTCCAGTTCATCATCTTCAATTATCTCATCCGGAAATTCTTCAGTGTTTTTCACTTTTCGTTCTTCTTAGTCAGAAAGATTAATCTATCTTTCCCGATAAATCTCGTAATTAATTGATTAATATTTAATTGACTCATGAATCTTCGTTTCACTACCATTGGCATTTTGTTTTTTGCACATTAGCACATTGACTCATTGGCACGTTGGCTTATTGACACATTGGCTCATTGACACACTTTCTAGAAAAATTTTTCGTCATTTTCGTCATCATGCTGATTATCCTCATCGAATGTTTTATCAAGAAGCGATTTATCTTTTGAAAGCCAAATATCAACACGGGAACCGAGTACAGCCTTGCGTCCACCTCCGGGGCGTTGACGATAAATAACATATTCTGATACATCGCCTACAGGCTGAACATCGTACTCTATGGCTCCAATTACAAGAGAATCAGACATAAGAGTGGCACGAGCAGCGTCAAGCGTTAATCCTTTTAGCGATGAAACAAGTGTTTCTCCGTTTCCAATTCCACTTCCAACAATCAATGTAACAGCACTGCCTTCAGGTATTTTTGTTCCCGGAACAACACTTACTCCCCTGACTTTTACATCGATTACAAGATTTTTATATTCCGATGGAAAATACTCAATATTTCCTACAAATAACCCGTTTGCCTTTATCAATGCATCGGCTTGCCTGAAAGATAAATCGGTAACATCGGGCAATGGTATCTGGCGTATTTGTTTTGAATTGATGATGATATAAACCGGTCGGTTTTTTTTCATGGTAGAATTAGGACTTGGATTTTGTTCGATAATAGTTCCTAATTTCCGGTTTTTATCATAAACCGAATCGATGATTTCAGGATACAAGTCGTGATTCGCAAGCATTTGTTCAGCTTCATTTAAATACAATCCTCTCAGGTCGGGAACAACTTCCGATTCACCGTGGTGAGTATATATATTGATAAGAAATAGTGTAATTGTAGCAAGGATGATAATTGCAAGAACGGCATATATAACCTGTCGAATAATAAATGCTACAGTATGTTCTTTCCAAAAGTTCCTTATATCCATATTGATTGTATATTTCAGATTGATTGTTCTGCTTTATGTGTCTGAAAGTTTAAGGGTTTCAGAGTTTCAAATGTTTCATGACATTAACCTTGTTTCCTTATAACAAAAAATCTTTCAAAAATAGTGAAATTATTGTGTTTGGAGTTTATTAAAACAAAAAAAGTAAAAACTTCGTTGTAAGTTTTTACTTTTTAAATGTTTCAGATATTACTTTCTGTATTAAAATTTGTGGCGACCTTCGTCAGCTACAGTAAGTTTTGCTCTGCCTTTACCGCGACGCGATGCTAAAACGCGGCGACCATTAGCAGTTGCCATTCTTTCGCGGAATCCGTGTTTGTTCCTTCTTTTTCTTTGCGAAGGCTGAAATGTCCTTTTCATTGCTTATATCTTATTTTTTATTTTTTATTCGGTTGCTAAAAACGGACTGCAAAAATAGTTGTTTTTTTTTAATTGGCAAATTGTTGATAACTTTTTCTTTATAAATATTTTGTGCATTCGCGATTTATCTTTTTCGAACACCACCGGTTGTTGGTTGTTTTACCGGCGCTTGTGCCGGTTGTACGGCATTGGGATTCATTAATGTTCCCGGTTTTGAATTTTGCAAATTATTAATTCTTTCGGGTAAATTGCCTTTTTCACACGCATTACATTTATCTATAAATAACTTATAACCAATTTCTTCTTCTTTATATTTATATGAAACAAGTTCGAAAGGATGCTTACCGTTTTTGGCAGGATTAAGCGCTTCGCCCTGTGCCCAATAAGGTATTGAAGTTTCCCAGTTGTTCGACATAGCTATGGCTGTTCCGGTATTATCGCCAAGAGGATGTAATGTGGCAGTAACATCAAAGAATACAACCGCTTTTTTTGCTTCGGGAAAAGCGTTAAGAGTTTGTACCGTTCGGAGAGATGCATGTGGCACATCAACACCTTTCAGAATACGCACTTCACCTTCGGGCACCTTATCGCTCCGAATGGGCGATATAAGAACAAAACTGTTTTCGGCCTTATACAATTCACCCGAAGCTCCGTATTTATATATCCAATCAACATGTTCGATGCCCGAAATCATAAGTCCTTCGGTTTCTACCCAATCCGATTCTATTTCAAATCCTTCAATTTCGATGCGCGCTTTAACTTCCTGATTGGGTTTAAACTGCAAACCTTTTATATCAAACATACCAAAGGGAGTATTTATCACACTTTTGTTTACATTTATTTTCACGGGCTCGGCTACTGCACGCATTCCGGTTTTTGGCGGTAGGTTTACAGCAGGTGTATTGAGCACAACTTTATTGTATTTATCACGCGTTATAAACTCTACAGGACCCTTATAGCTGATAATACTGTTTTTAAATTCGCTTAATCGTTTTAAAATATTGCTTTGCGAAACTGCTGCAACATTTTGCGACATGCCGGGTTTAGCTCTGCCCGGAATTACATTTTTTGCCGTAGCCGAAGTTGTTTGTTGCGAAGCAAGTTTGTACCATTCGCTTTTAGAGCCTGCCACAAAACCTGCTGCTGAACCATTGTAATAATCGGCAGCATACAATTTAATTTCACCGAACGGAATTGTGGTGTTCACAGCATTGCTCATGTTTTGAACATCAGGTAATTTAATGCGAACTTTATCGCCCTTTACAAGCGGAACATTTCGGGCAATGAATACACCATCGTCATTGGTTTGAGCAGAAAATTCAGCAACAGAATTATTAGCTTTTTGCACAATTAACTTTAGATTTCCCTTGTAAGGTACAGCGCCTGATGAAGTTTTTTTACGTATTTCGCCCGCCACATAGTCGCCATAAGCACAGGCTTCGTGAATAATCATTTCGTAACCGGCCAAATCAGGTGTTTTATATTTCCAGAGTGAATAATATTTATCGAAAAGGGTAAATTTATACGAAAATACCTTTCCTGCCGATTTAGTGCGTAAGCCCACATCGGCAACAAGTGAGCTATTTTCCGTTTCAACTGTAGCTTCTGCGCCACCATCAACATACATATCGAGCACATCATAACTTTTCACTTTAAGTTTAGCGGTACATCGTAAACCAGCAAAAACAGTCATTTTTGAATAAATATCCACGTTAGTTTCGCAAAAAGATTCAATATCCGAAATGTGTTTTATGTTTCCTGGAAAATAGTAGTTGGTTGAACCATGAACTCCCAAAGCCATATTGAATGCCTGATTTACTTCAGAAACAAGCCTAATTTCGCCATTTGATTTTATCAGCAGATAAAGCCCTAAATCACATCGCCCCAGATCCTTAATTTTCACTTCTGTTCCCCAAAGCAGTTGTTTGTATTCCTTGCTGAATTTCATTGCCGAAATAATTTTCAGGTCGGCTTTTTCCGCCGCTTTAAAAACCAATCTGTAACCATTGTTTTTGGTGTATTTTCCTTCAATGGTCGGATTCATCAATTCAATTAACCCATCGAGTGTTACTGTAATTTTATCGCCGTTTTTTGCACTGTCGAGCACAAATTCAATGGAATCGAAACGGAATGAAATGTTATAATCCTGATTGGTTGTTGTAGAAACAGGATTTGCAACAGCACAATCGGTTGTATTGGCAAGCGTAAGTTTAATTTCTTCCTGTTCAATGGAAAAATCGCTGAAAACAGTGGAAAAATTAGGTCTGAAAAGGGTAATTTCGGCATCTGCCAAAGGTATTGCTCTGAAAACGAGTTCACTGCTTTCGTCGGCATCAACATAAATAGTATCAGGATGAGGAGTAAAATCTCTGACTTGTGCCACACCATCGCGCATAAGTTGAATGTTGTTTTTCAGAGAGGGAACCATTTTTACATTGGGAGCAAAAGAGTACGAAACTTTAGAAAATTCTCCTTTTTTCTCGCCTTTTTGCATGGCACGCAAAGCTACAGGATGTACAGAGGTTTTAGCTACAGGCTGCAAGTCGGTTTTAGTAATTAAACCATCAGTCTGAATTAAATCAAAAGGAATCAACTGCTGGCTTTTCAAGTGTAATGCTATAGTAAACATTGCAATAAAAGCAATAAAAGTAAATAATGATTTTTTCAGATCAGTTGATATTAAAATGAATGAATAAAGTGATTTCAGATTTTCGGCGTCATATCAATTTCTGCTTCATAATTTTGTGAATTGCGCTGATAGGTTACAATTAACGGGCGACTCGATTGTTTTTCAAAAAAAGCACGAACCTGAGTAATGCTCATTGCAAAAATCCATTCTCTGTTTATCATGGTAATAATATCGCCTTGTTGTAGTCCGGCTCTTTCGGCAGGCGAATTTTTCCATACATTTATAACTTCAGCTTGCGGAAGTATGTCGCCGGCTTGTGCTACTTCAACACCTGCAATATTATAATTGAATGGATTTTTAAAATTATGATTTGGTTTGAAACAGAATTTTCTTCCGGCGAAGTCAATAATCATATTAAATCGATTCAGAAACTGACTACCGATAGTTCCATCTCTGTCCGTATTTCCAACTAATGCGGCAATAGTAACCGAATCGGGGAAAGCCACCACAGGATTTTTTACACAAAAACTTGAAATACAAATTTGCGGTACACGGGCGTAATAACCGGTAATTTCTCCGCTCAACCCCTCTCCTATCCTACCGTGTATTGATTTTTCCGGAATATTAATCGCCTGATTTGTGAGTGTTTGAAACCACGCGGTAAGTTGAGCGCCTGTATCAATCAACATTTTTATGGTTCGGCGGGCTGTATCTGTTTCGAGCACCGAAAGTTGAATGTACATTTTCTGGCCCTCAACCTTCATTGGCATTTCTCCAAATCCTTTGGGTACAATAAATCCTTCGGGTTTGTAAAACGATACGCGATGCGTTCCATAATCAATATAAACGATATGATCTTTGAGCAAATCAACTCCTATTATTCCGTTAATAACCATGCCGGTATAACGCGTTAAGTTGAAAATATCTTTTTCGAGCACCATTAAACTCCGATTTTCAAGGTTAAGCCGTCCTATGCCAATTAAATTTTGGTGGGACATATATGCTTTAATATCAACACCATAACCAAGTCCTCGCACATCTCGGAGTTCCGATAAATTCAATGATATACTATCCTCGGTATTAAGAGCGGTAATAATGGTATTGCGTACACCTGTGTCAAGAATAAAATTTAAGGGAGCGGATCCGTTTATTCGGGCTTTAAGCACAATATAACTTCCTGCCATTTCGAAAGGAACAACAGCTACGGGTTTGTTTCTTTTAGCTGAAACAAAAAGCGGAATAAATAGTATTAGATATATGAGAATTAAAAACTTTCTCATAATTTCGGCGTTTTAATATAACTTTGCGAATTTACAATATTTTGATACAAAATCAGTATATATATTAGAGATTATTTGAATTAATTTATTATATGGTTGTTTATCAACAAT
>CAYONE010000105.1:0-13171 GCA_964405245.1 uncultured Paludibacter sp. | reverse complement strand
ATTAATATTCAATTAGTTAAATATTTATTTTATCAAACGGTTATGTGTAAAAAAAATCTCTGATGGCAATCGGGATTGCGAAATTTGCGTTCTTATTACTTTTTTGACTGTCTTATAAGGTTTTCCAAACTTGATTTTAATATTTTTTAAAAAAGTAACTTTTTGACTTATTTTTTTACTGCTTTAAATCTTTCCAGTTCGTCGGTAAAGAATTTTGCTGATGGGTTTTTAGCTTCCACGGCCTTTTTAAGCGCAGCTTCTTCGTATCTTATTGCTTCATCTACTTGTCCAAGATCGAAAAGTATGTGCGCATAAGTGTCCATTATTTGTATATCATCGGGCTTCTGTTGAAGTGATTTATACGACCATTCTTTTGCCAGTTGCAACGCTTTGATATCATCAAATGTTTTGTAATTTTCGTAAATATTCCAGCAAAGGTCATTAATTTCCATGGCATCAGCTCCCTCTAATTTGAAATAGTTATAAGCAGTTTCGAGCATTTTCAGCCATGAAGTTATTTTCTTTTTGTCGGAATTGAACGTGTAGGTAGCTTTTTGAAATTCCATTCCGGCTTTATGTTCTGCAAACAATTTCGGGTCGATTTTTTGCAGAGAGTGATATTTCACACTATCTCTCATATTTGCATATAACAAACCCTTGAATTTGTTCTTTACTTCTTTTTCACCGAATTTTTTGGAGTATTCGGAACGGTTTTTTATAAAAAATTTAAACTGGTCGCTGTTAGTACTGTTATCGTAAAATTTGTATAAACGCCATGAGTCTTCGGTTAAACGATCAGCCTTGGTTTTGTTTTTAAAATACTCTTTCAAAAGCTTATCTTTATCTGTGGCATAGTTATTAGCCGACAGATAATTTAAAATAGTTTCAGCCGAGCGATCGCCTGCATTTAATTTATTTTTCATGGCTTTCAGGTTTTTTGTGGGGTCAAGAGCCGTTTTTCCAAGCATTAAAAGATGCTGTTCACCTCCGCAACCTATTGAAGTATGCTCAACTTCTCCCTTTGAGTTCAGGAACAGCAGGGTTGGATAGGCTCTAACGCCATATTTAGCCGCAATTTTTTTACCTTCCACCGACTCCATATCGAATTTTACATTTACAAAATGTTCGTTGAAATAATCGCCTACACTTTTGAGTGTAAATATGTTTGCCGACAAATATTTACATGGACCGCACCAGTGTGTATAACAATCCATAAAAATCATTTTACCCTCTTTTTGCGATTTTTCGAGTACGGCATCTAAATTTTTTTCTTCTGAAAACTGAATTCCATAAGCATTTTCTTTCCAGTCCTTAATTTTCACCCAAATTTCATCAATCGGATAAAATTTTACTCTCTGATCTGCGGCGCTAAAGTTTGAATCAATATAAAAACCACCGAAATGCAGCGTATCATTTGTTATTTCGAAATGATAAAGATTTGCAGCAGCCGAACCATGATGTATGGTAACAAAGGTATTTGGATCAGTTACGTAATATTTTCCACCATTGAAAGTGCTTCCGTCAGCATTTTGCGTTTCAAAAGTATTATCTTTTCTGAATATAATCACACGCTCAGTTGTGGAAGCGTTGTTAATTACGTTTTGAGCCATACGCCATGCAGTACCAGTAAGTTCAGAAGTATTGGACTCAGGATTTTGTGCAAACGCCGTTGCGTGATTCATAAAATTAACCGAAGCAATAAGAAGTAAAATTTTAAAATTGTTTTTCATTGGGAAAAGAATAATTGATGTGATTTAAATTGATTGAATAAATGCTTTGAAATAGTTGTACAAATGTATCGATTTATAGTATTCAGTTAATCTAAATAAATTTTATTTCGATAAATTTGGCTGAATTTTGTTCTTTTTAGCAAAAAAGGTGAAGTTTTTCAATACGTTTTTATTTGGAGTGAAAAGTTGATTTGACTTTTTAATCCTTCCGCATTTATTTTTCAACAAATAAAACTTAGTGTAAGTCTTACTTATTCAGAAGCATCTGAATGAATAATCATAATATTGATGTGACTTTTCTTTCATTCATTTCAAATCTCAGTGGTATAAATGTTTTTTTTTATGTTTCCGTATTCGCGGCTTTGAAAGATTTGATAAATCATAAAACATTAAATTATTTTTGATTTTAAAAGCTTTTGTATCGAAATTATTATGCTAAAGTTTTATATAAATTTTCTTTTTATACAAAATATGTCCCATAACCCAGCAAACGCAAACAAAAAGCAGTGCAAAAATCAACGATCCTGGAAAATCTCCAAAGGTAGGTTGTAAAATTTGCGAATAAAAATAACCCTTAAGCGAAACCCATTCGCCCCTAAGCATAAAACCAATATTTCCGGTGAGAATTGTCAGTAAAGCGCCAAATGCATACACAAAAAGTGGATTTACACCAAATGACTCAAAAAAAATACTCCATTTCTTTTTTCCTTTTATGTCGATAATCCAAAGTAATAACCCAAGCATTAACGATGCTAAACCGCAGGTTACAAGCACGTAACTCGAAGTCCATATTTTTTTATTGATAGGGAAGCCATAATCCAGCAGAAATCCTGCAAACATAATGATAATACCAAAAATTGACAATTTAAGTACTTTATCTTCGAGATGTTTGTTCTCTGAAATTATTTTACCTGCCATAAAACCAAGCAAAACATGCGCTATGCACGGTAAGGTGCTTACAATTCCTTCGGGGTCGAAACTTATACGTGTGCCATCGGGCATAGTATCTTTATACATGTGAGTTATACCAAAAATTGCGCGGTCAACAATGGCAATTATGCTTTGTTCGCTCATGTCGTAACTATTGGTAAGGGCAATTAAAATCCAGTATATCAATAAAATTGCAGCAGCAAGCAATGGAATAAATTTTGGGCGGACGATTAAAACTGTAAGCGTACCAAACAAAGAGACCAAAGCCAATCGCTGTAAAACACCCGGAATTCGCAGATTTTCAAGGTTACCCACCGATTCCCACAAATGAGCGAAAAGCCCGATTTCTTCTTCGCGCATGGCATTAAATTGCCGCATTGATAATGAAAGCCAGGCAAGCGCCAATCCGATAAAAAACAGTAAAACCGAACGACGTGTGAGTTTTATGAAGCTATCTTTTGATAAACGGAAATCCAGTTTTTTATACGAAAAATACATTGAAACTCCCATTATAAACATAAAAAAAGGAAAAACCAGATCGGTAGGTGTAAGTCCGTTCCATTGTGCATGACCAAGCGGTGCATATACATAACTCCAACTTCCGGGGTTATTTACCATTATCATTCCGGCAATGGTTATACCGCGCATAACATCGAGCGAGAGTAATCTTTGTGAAGCAATTCCGGCAGATTTTGACATAATAATTTCAGTTAATATTCTATCGCAAACTTACAAATATTTTTACATAATCACTGCAACCGTTTAATCATATTTCAACGAAAATGCCTTTTAAATATCATTAGATTACATTTTTATTATAAAAAATAAATATTTATGTATCTTTGGAATTCAATATCATGTCAAACACAATGAAGAAATCACTTTCAGAAGTTCAGTATTTATATTTACTATTGTTTTTTTTATTTTTTTGCTTTCATTCGAAGTCGCAAACTGTTCGTATTAACGAGTTTATGGCCTTTAACGAAAGTACACTTGCCGATGAAGATGGCGAATTTTCGGATTGGATAGAGATTTTTAATCCCGCTCAAACCGCCGTAAACTTACAGGGTTGGGCGCTTACCGATGACAATGAAATGCCTTTCAAGTGGATTTTTCCTGATATTACACTTCAACCGCAGCAATTTCTGATAATTTTTGCCTCATCAAAAGATCGTGCATTAACTGTTTCTCAATTGCATACTAATTTTAACCTGAAAGGTTCGGGCGAGTATCTGGCATTAATTCAGCCTGATGGCATTCGTGTTACCGAATTTTCACCTACTTTTCCGGCTCAGAAAAATGGTTATTCCTACGGATTTTATCTGAATGGCCACACTGAATTCAGTAAACCTACACCCGGAATGGATAATAATCTATCGACAGGAATTATTCTTCCTGCGCCATATTTTAGCAAACAGCACGGATTTTATACACAAGGTTTTCAACTTGAATTAAATTCAACTTTTCCAAATGTATCTATATATTATACTACCGATGGAAGTATTCCATCTAAAACTAATGGAAACTTATATACATCAAAAATTTCCATATCCCGAACAATGGTTATTCGCGCGGTTGCAGTTTCGGGAAATCTTATTGGTAAAGTGGCCACACAAAGCTATTTATTTCCCGACGATATTATCAGGCAAAACAATACACCTACCGGTTATCCTACTACATGGGGTCCTTATACTGCAATTGCAGGCACAGCCATTGCCGATTATGAAATGGATCAGGAACTACTTGCGGATCCGGTTTATGCAGCAGCGGTAAAAAAATCATTTACTGAAATTCCCGTAATTTCAGTGGTTACCGATAAAAATAACCTTTTCTCGAAAGAAGATGATGAACAAACCGGTGGAATTTATATTTATACCGGCGCTCCGATTACTGATTTCACTTATACTCCGGGCAGAGGTTGGGAACGTCCCATTTCCTTCGAATATTTTACGAACGACTCTTCGTTTCAGGTAGATTGCGGCATCCGCATTCAGGGCGGACACGGCAGAAGACCGGAGAAAAATCCCAAACATTCATTTTTACTCGTTTTCGATAGGCAATACGGACCTTCAAAATTAGAATATCCATTGTTTGGTAAAAATTCATCCGAAATTTTCGAAAATGTTATTCTTCGTTCCAGTTTTGGAAATACGTGGGTGCATCATGATAATGCCCAACGAATTAAAGCTACTTATCAGGAGGATGTTTGGACAAAAGATACACAGCGTGCCATAGGGCATCCTTCGGGAAAAGGACGTTATATGCATTTGTTTCTGAATGGACTTTACTGGGGTATGTACACAGCATCGGAACGTATGGATAAGGAATTCGGCGAAAATTATCTGGGTGGCGATGAGGACGATTATGATGTAATAAAAGATTATACCGAAATTTCCGATGGCTTTATAGATGCCTGGGATAAAATGATGACCATGGCGAACGCAGGTCTTGAAAGCGCTGAGAAATATTATCAGATTCAGGGAAAGAACTTGGATGGAACCCCTAATTATGCCATCGAAAGTATGGTTGATGTGGTAAATCTGGCTGATTATATGCTCATTAATTTTTATGGCGGTAATAGCGATTGGGATCATCATAACTGGGCTGCGATGCGAAATCGGATAAATCCGGGTAAAGGTTTCAAATTTTTGTGTTGGGATTCGGAAATGATGTTTGGCTCGGTTACCTCCAATATTCTTTCAGAAAATAATGCCAATTGTCCGAGTAGAGTTTATCAGCAATTGCTGAAAAATGTCGCGTTCAAACGTTTACTCGCTGATAGAATTCAGTTGCATTGTTTTAATGGCGGAGCACTCACGCCCGAATCGGCAACGGCGCGTTGGCTCGAGCGCAAGGCTTTACTTGAAAATGTAGTTATGGCTGAAGCTGCACGTTGGGGCGATTATCGAAGAGATATTCATCACTATCAAACAGCGGGTCCGTTCGATTTATATAAAAAAGATCCGCACTGGTCGACTCAGCAGAACTTTATACTTAATACTTATTTCCCGCAGCGTACAACACAATTTGTTACTCAGCTTCGCAATGCAGGTTTGTTTCCTTCGGTAGTTGCACCCGTATTTTATATCAACAGCAAAAGTCCGGCAACAAATATAATTTCCGTTGGCGATAAGCTCACATTATCAGCGCCTCAGGGTACTATTTATTACACTACCAATGGTACCGATCCGGTGGATTGGAATACAGGCTCTGTTGACACGAAAGTTGCTAAATCATACTCACAGGCTGTAACTCTCAATCAGTCGGTACGCGTAATTGCACGCAGTTATTACAATGGACAATGGAGCGCCGCTTCAGCTAAATTTTTTGTAGTTCCTGATAATTATAATGATATAAAAATAACTGAAATTCATTATCATCCTTTAGGCGAAGGCGCTATAGATAAAAATGATTTTGAATTTGTCGAACTTAAAAATACCGGAAACTCTACGCTTGATATTAGCGGAATGAAGTTTACGCGTGGAATCGATTATGTTTTTCCTTCCGAAACTCAACTCGGGGCAGGTGAATTTATGGTGCTTGGCGCTAAAAGTAATCCATTTCTTTCGCGCTATAAATTCCGTCCTTTCGATGTATATATTGGAAAGTTAGATAATGCGGGTGAACGACTCACACTTGTTTCACCCTTTGGCGCTACAATTTCAGATTTGGTTTACGGTACTTCGGGCGACTGGCCTTCCGACCCCGATGGTTTAGGTTATTCGCTTGTTCCGGTGGTTTACAATCCTGTAAACAATCAGAATACTGCTTCTGAATGGCGCACATCACATCGCATTGGCGGTTCTCCAGGTGCCGATGACATTCCTCCAAGTTCAGTTTTGGAAATTTACGATGGTAAAAACGGAAATATTTTCTTTTCGCAGAATTATCCGAATCCTTTCAGCGATATTACTTACATCGATTATCAGCTCGACTGCATTGCTAATGTAGAAATATCGGTATATAATATCATGGGTTTAAAAGTAGCAACTCTCTTCAAGGCTAATCAACAAACAGGAATGTATCAGGTAACGTGGAATGGCTCTGATGTGCAGGGTAATTTATTGCCCAATGGCATATATTTTTATAAGTTTACAGCAACTTCAGGAACTGAAAATTGGGAAATCACAAATAAAATGGCGCTTAAGAGATAGAATAAAGCAGATTTACAAATTTAAAGAAGCTTTATCAAAAACACAAATAACGCAAATAATTTATTCGAAAAATTATGAGAAATAAGATATTTGCGTTATTTGTGTTTTTCTTTTTTTTATGAAACACACTTTGTGATAGTTTTTCAAAAAGATTATGGAGCTACACTATTTTTGAACCGTTTGTTAGTTTTGCTTTAGGTTGTACTAAAGTTAAAGTTCCATCCGGATTTTCGGCTGAAAGTATCATGCCTTCACTCATTATGCCGCGCAGTTTGCGGGGTTCGAAGTTGGCAATAAAGCAAACCTGCGTGCCAATCAGCTCTTCGGGATTTGGATAATAGGCTGCAATGCCCGAAAGAATAGTGCGTTCGCCCATGCCGTCATCAAGTTTAAACTGAAGCAGTTTGTCGGCTTTGGGAACTTTTTGGCAATCGAGTACAGTTGCCACACGAAAATCGAGTTTCATAAAATCGTCGAAAGCCACATTTTCTTTTACGGCTTCGGGTTTAAATGCTGCTGCTTCGTTGGCTTTTTTAGTGTCGAGCAATTTATGCACTTGCGCTTCAATGGTCGCATCTTCAATTTTTTCAAAAAGCAATTCTGGAGTACCCAGCTGTTCGCCTGCTTTCAGTAAATCAATACAACCAAGTTCTTTCCAGTCGAAAGTTTTCAATCCGAGCATATTTCTGAGTTTTTCCGATGAAAATGGCAAAAACGGTTCGAAAGCAATAGCTAAATTAGCAGCAATTTGCAAACTCAAATGCATAATTGTTTCCACACGGCTCATGTCGGTTTTCGCCAACTTCCAGGGTTCAGTATCAGCCAAATATTTATTACCGATGCGTGCCAAATTCATTGCCTCTTTTTGCGCATCGCGGAAGCGGAAATTATCGAGCAACTTTTCAACATCAGCTTTTACATTTGCAAATTCGTCTAATGTCTGACGGTCGTAGTCGGTCAAATCACCTAAGGCAGGCACAACACCATCGAAGTATTTCTGGGTGAGCACTAACGCCCGATTGATAAAGTTGCCGTAAATTGCAACCAATTCGCTGTTATTGCGTGCCTGAAAATCTTTCCATGTAAAATCATTATCCTTTGTTTCTGGCGCGTTTGCAGTTAGTACATAACGCAAAACGTCCTGCTTGCCGGGAAATTCTTGGAGATATTCATGCAACCATACCGCCCAATTGCGCGATGTGGAAATTTTATCGCCTTCCAAATTTAAAAATTCGTTGGCAGGCACATTGTCAGGCAAAATAAACGAACCTTCGGCTTTCAGCATTGCCGGAAAAACGATGCAGTGAAAAACGATATTATCTTTTCCGATAAAATGTAAAAGACGGGTTTCAGGGTCTTTCCACCATTTTTCCCAAGTGTCAGGAAGCAATTCTTTGGTGTTTGAAATATAACCAATCGGAGCATCGAACCATACGTAAAGCACTTTACCTTCGGCGCCTTCAGCTGGCACGGGAATTCCCCAATCGAGGTCGCGACTAACGGCGCGTGGCTGCAAACCCATATCGAGCCAGCTTTTGCATTGTCCGTAAACGTTCGGTTTCCATTCTTTATGATTTTCCAGTATCCACTCGCTCAACCATGCTTCGTGTTTGTCTAAAGGCAAATACCAATGTTTGGTTTCCTTCATCACTGGTTCACTTCCGCTGATGGCTGATTTTGGATTGATTAAATCGGTTGGATTCAATGAAGTTCCGCAGGCTTCACACTGATCGCCATAAGCTTTTTCGTTGCCGCAATGCGGACATTTCCCTGTAATATAACGGTCGGCAAGAAATTGTTGTGCGGTTGGGTCGTAATATTGTTCTGAACTTTGAATTACAAAACCATCTTTAGAGTCAATGGTTTTGAAAATATCCGAAGCCATTTCGCGGTGTGTTGCCGATGTGGTACGCGAATAAATATCGAAGGAAATACCAAAATCCTCGAATGACTTTTTGATAATTCCATGATAACGATCCACAATATCCTGCGGTGTTACTCCTTCTTTTTTCGCTTTTATGGTGATGGGCACACCATGTTCATCGGAACCGCCGATAAATAAAACTTCTTCTCCCTTCAATCGAAGATAACGAACATATATATCGGCAGGTACATAAACGCCGGCTAAATGTCCGATATGAACAGGACCATTAGCATAAGGCAAAGCGGAAGTTACGGTGGTACGTTTGAAATTATTCATTCTTGCATGTTTTTGCGCCTGCCAGTCGCAGGCGGGTTTTGTGTTAATACCCGACGCAATGTTCTGAAACGTGCGGATTTTATCTTTGTGTTTCTGAAAGTCTCCGATTCAGGTGTCGGATTCCGAAATTTCAGAATCCGTCTATCGAATTTTGAAATCAAAAATTCTCCTTCAAAAAAGTTTGCAAAGATAAGGAAAACGGATTATTTTTTCACAATTTTTTTCACAATCGTTTTTCCATCATCGGTTTTAATCGATAACAAATAAATATTTGTCGGAAGGGCTTCAATATTAATTGTATTTGTAAGTGAATTGATATTATCTCCGGTAATAATTATCTGACCTATCATATCGGAAATGCCAAAAGATTGAATATTGCTATTACTACTTTCAATAGTTATATAAGACCCGGCTGGCAATGGATAAACCGAAATATGCGCTGAAAGATTAATATTCTCAACTGCTGTAAATTTATCATTGAATGCCCAGTTTTCGGCAAGGATATTATCCGAATTCAAGTCGATAAGTTCAAGAAACCAGCCTTTACCATCGGCATCGGGTGGCCAGGGGAAATTATCTTCATATTGAACTCTGTCAATTATATTACCCCATGCATCAACCAAAATCATGTTTTCCGATTTATTTGACAAATTGCGGGTAAATTGCCCGAATGGTTTAAATCCGTAGAACGATTCAAACGATTTCGCATTGCTCGCAAGCATCAATTTTTTATTGGGCGCTATAGTTGAATTCACCGGGAATTGCCATGCAAAACCCAGTTCCCGGAAATAAATTCCGGTTAAATCAACCGTAGAATTACCATTATTGGTTATTTCTATAAATTCAAGACTGTCAGATGGGAAATTTACAGTGGCTTTCGGGTGGTAATTTATTTTTGAAATCACGAGCGAAGGTATATTTACATTGGTACATGACTGATAATTACTTAATCCGTTATTGTTCATCCATGTAATACGTGTTTGTATCCATGTTTTCATGTTACTGATATTCGTGGTACGCGTACTTACAGTTCCCCAACGGGTTTGTTCGCGGGCGGCAGCTTCTGTTGTAAGTGTTACTAACTGATCAATTCTGGCAGCAATAACCGAATAATTCAATGGTTGGTTTGCTGCGGTTACTTCTTTCCACCGTTTTGTCAAATAACATTTGAATGCAGCATTGTTAAATAAATCGTTCCAAAATTTGGCTCCATCGTTTCCGCCATCGTTAAATTGCCAAACATTGGTTTTACTACGGTCAAAGCCATATACAAATAAATCATTTCCGTAGGTTAAGTTAAAATCCCAGATAGGTCCTGCCCGCAACTTTCCGTTGCGGTCTTTATGAAAGTAAGTACTCAGCTGATATCCATCAGGATTTGAACCAAGTTCGTTCATAATAAAAAAATCAATAAAACTTGGAATATCAATAATTGATGGAAATCCGGTTATTATGGAACTGTTTTGAGATGTTGTAGCTGTTTGTAAATTAGTAAAAATACTTTTAATATAATTGTTTTGCTGCGTAGTAATTTCTGTTGGCTTAGGCGATTCGTGAATAAAATCAACAGTATAGCCTTTTGTAGTTGTCATTCTCCAAGCTACAGGATCACCTCCTGTTGTTTTATCACATTTTGTAACATATCCTCCTGATAGTAAAGGCATACTGTTATCAGTCGGTTCCATTTTTACGATATTTATCCGGTTATCATCAATTTTAAGTTTCTCCATTAATATATAAAGCCCCTTATAATCATTATTAATTATGACCTCACAATATTTTCCCCGGGAAGAGTAATTACCAATCAAACCATACATTTCATAGGACAGAAAATCGCGAATTAACGATGGATCAAATGCAAGCGAATTTAATATCCAATCATTTTCTTTGGGCATATCAAGTATGCTCACATTGTTGTTTGTAATATTGTCGTCCTGATAGGTGGTAAGTCCATAAGGCTTCTTAGGTAAATCCTGCGATGAAGAACCTCTTTTTTCAATACCAATTCTACCGTTATAGTTTAAGTAGCCAGGAGTGTTTTTATCCGTCAAATAATTTCTCGAACCGTCAGGTCTGTATATTATGGTCATATTTCCACCAACTTTTGGCTCATCTGGTATATCATAAGGCTTTCCTGTGGTTGGATTAATATCAGTATCAATAATTACAATAGGTAAATTGCTGCTGGAGAATGTTTGCGCATACAAATTGATGCGAAGGACAAATATAAATACAATTAATATATATGATTTAAAGGTCATGATTCAGTTTTAATTTTTCTGATAATTATACAAATGTACTCACAAATAGTAGATTTCAAGCATATTATTAAAATATAGTACACATTTTAGGTCAATTCTGCCACATATAAAGATTTGATTTGAAGTATTTTTGCAAAGTTTTTTAAAAATTACAGTCAAATGAATACACGTTCACTCAAAAATTTATTTTTATTATTCCATATTTTTTCAGCACATTCTCTTTCTGCCGTAACTTATTATGTATCACCTACTGCTACAGGAACAGGAACTTTTGCAAGTCCAATGGCTTTTTCTACAGCTATAGGCAAAGCATTAACTGCTGGCGATTCCCTGATATTGCGTGGAGGAATGTATTCTTTAAGCACCAAACAAACTATTTCGAAATCAGGTTCAGCTACTAATTATTTGCATATTGTTGCATTTCCGGACGAAGTTCCTGTTCTCGATTTCCGTACACAAGCATATAATAGTTCAAATCCCGGAATAAGTCTTTCGGGTAGTTCTGTACATATAAAAGGACTTACAATACAAGGAGCAGGTGATAATGGAATGATAGTTACTGGTAATTTTAATTTTATTGAAAACTGCACTTTTCGTTGGAATTGTGACTCCGGTTTGCAAATGAAAACAGGCAGCAATAACCTGATTAAAAATTGTGAATCGTATGAAAACTTCGATTATATGACTGGCGGTACTTCAAGTCCGGACTACGGTGGAAATGCTGATGGTTTTGCCGACAAACAATACACCAATACCGGTATCAATAAATATTTGGGTTGTAGAGCATGGCTTAACAGCGATGATGGTTGGGAAATGTATGAAAGAATCGGTAATTCTGAAATTGACAGCTCTTGGTGTTATATGAATGGCCCTGCCGAATATGATATGACAAATCATATACGTTTTAAAACTGATAGTGCCACATGGTTTTCAAAATTCAAAAATGCAAATGGTCGATATGTGATTAAAAATTACGGTAATGGAAACGGATTTAAAGTGGGAGGAAATTATACAGCTAATAATGTAATCTTACGCAATTGTGTTTCAACAAAAAATAAAGTAAAAGGTTTCGATCAGAATAACAATAATGGTTCCATGACATTATTCAATTGCACAGGAAATGCAAATAATCCTGATTTTGGTTTTTCGAACAGTTCTTACGGAACTCTGCTTGTCAGGAATTGTGCAAGTTTAACCTCTGGAAGTTCAAACAAACTTGCGGCTAAAACCGTTACACAATCAAATAATTCATGGCTCACCGGGTTTTCCTGTACTGCATCCGATTTTGAAAGTACAGATTATACGCAACTTTTAAATCCACGTCAGGCAAATGGAGCTTTGCCCGAAATTAAGTATCTTCATCTTACATCTACAAGTAATCTTATTAATAAAGGTGTTGATGTGGGATTACCTTTTATAGGTAGTGCACCCGATTTAGGTGCTTTTGAGTATAATCCTAAAACTGCTGTTGATATTGTTGATAATGACAAATCATTACATTACTCCTACAGTTCAGTTCAAAAGCTTCTTAAAGTTAATCAATATACAAACCGCATTCGGGTAATTAATATTACAGGTATAGTTATTTTTGATTTTAAAACAGAATCAGAAGAATTCAATATTAATACTAATAATTGGATTTCCGGAACATATTTATTGTATATGGTAACCAACGAAGGGAATATACAGGTTGAAAAGGTCCAGATTTACTAAGTTTTTATTTTTACTTTCTACTACAGCATTCTAAAACAATGCCGTTTTTTATGAATATAAAACAATATTTGTATTTCTATATTTCAGATAATCAATTAGATAAAAATTATTTTATGTTTTACAGCATATTTTTCCACAACAATCCATTGTAAAATAAAAAAAAGTATCTACCTTTGCACCCGC